>DASSMS010000010.1:0-14798 GCA_035688575.1 Nocardioidaceae bacterium | reverse complement strand
TACGCCGGACGTGGTGCTCGTCGCGACCGGCTCCGAGGTGCAGCTCGCGGTCGAGGCTCGCGCCGCGCTCGCGGAGAAGGGCGTCCACGCCCGCGTCGTCTCGATGCCGTGCCGCGAGTGGTTCGACGCACAGGACCAGTCCTACCGCGACAGCGTGATCCCGCCGATCGTGAAGGCCCGCGTGAGCGTCGAGGCCGGCGTCGCCCAGGGCTGGCGCGAGATCGTCGGCGACCACGGCCGCATCGTCTCCCTGGAGCACTTCGGGGCGTCGGCGGACTTCGCCACGATCTTCCGGCAGTTCGGCATCACAGCGGAGGCCGTGGTGCTGGCCGCGGAGGAGAGTATCCGCGCTGCCAACGGGTAGCCCTCGAGAGGCGCGGCCTGCAAGGGAAGCCACCTGCTACAGACTCAAACGCGATACTGGGAGGAAGAGATGTCGGAACGACTCAAGGCACTGGCGGAGGCGGGGGTCTCCATCTGGCTCGACGACCTCTCCCGGGAGCGGATCGAGACCGGGAACCTCGTCGACCTGGTCGAGAACCGCTCGGTCGTGGGTGTCACGACGAACCCGACGATCTTCGCCGCCGCCCTCAGCAACGGTGAGCGCTACGACGAGCAGGTGCGCGAGCTCGCGCGCGCCGGCGCCTCCGTCGACGACGCGGTGTTCGAGCTGACCACACACGACGTGCGCCAGGCCTGCGACATCCTGCTCGACACCTGGAAGGCCACCGACGGGGTCGACGGCCGGGTCTCCATCGAGGTCCCCCCGGGTCTGGCCGCCGACACCGACGGCACGATCGCCGCGGCGAAGAAGCTGTGGGGCGCCGTCGACCGGCCGAACCTCCTGATCAAGATCCCGGCGACGACGGAGGGCGCCCCCGCGATCTCCGCGGTGCTCGCCGAGGGGATCAACGTCAACGTGACCCTGATCTTCGGGATCGAGCGCTACAAGGCGGTCATGAACGCCTACGCCGAGGGGCTCGAGCGGGCGCAGGCCAACGGCATCGGCCTCGCGGACATCCACTCGGTCGCCTCCTTCTTCGTGTCCCGGGTCGACACCGAGGTCGACAAGCGGCTCGAGGCCGGTGGCGCCGACGGCGTCCAAGACCTCATGGGCCAGGCGGGCATCGCCAACGCGCGGCTGGCCTACCGGGAGTTCGAGGACTTCTTCAGCAGCGATCGCTTCGTGGCGCTCAAGGAGCAAGGCGCCCGGGAGCAGCGTCCGCTGTGGGCCTCGACCGGTGTGAAGAACCCGGACTACTCCGACACGATGTACGTCACGGAACTGGTCGTGCCAAACACCGTCAACACCATGCCCGAGAAGACCATGGAGGCGTTCGCAGAGCACGGCGAGGTCCACGGCGACCGGGTGACCGCGATGTACGACGACGCTCAGCAGGTCATGGACCGGCTCGAGGCCGCGGGCGTCCACTACGACGACGTGATCCGGACGCTCGAGCGCGAGGGCGTCGACAAGTTCGTCGCCTCGTGGGACGAGCTCGTCGACACGGTCCGGACCAGCCTGGAGGGTGCGGACAAGTGAGCGAGGCGCTGGAGGTCGCGGCCACCGGCGCCGCAGCACAAGCGATCAGCGGCTGGGTGCCGAAGCTGGTCGCCGCCCGGTTCGCGAGCCGGCTGTTCGAGCAGGACGCCACCTTGTGGGGCGAGGCCGCGCAGGAGGAGGCGGCAGTCCGGCTCGGCTGGGTCGGTCTGCACCGCTCCTCCCGGCCGCTCGTGGGAGCGGTGAACGCCCTGCGTAGCGAGCTCGAGGACGAAGGCATCACCCGCGTCGCCCTGTGCGGCATGGGCGGCTCGTCGCTCGCCCCTGAGGTGATCTGCGCCACGCACGGCGTCGAGCTGACCGTGGTCGACTCCTCGCACCCGGACCAGGTGCGTGCCGCCATCGGTGACCGACTGGAGAGCACCGTCGTCGTGGTGTCCAGCAAGTCCGGCTCCACGGTCGAGACCGACTCGCAGCGAAGAGCGTTCGAGGACGCCTTCCGCCAGGCCGGCCTGGACCCGACCCGGCACATGGTGGTCGTGACCGACCCGGGCAGCCCTCTGGACCAGCAGTCTCGTGAGGCCGGCTATCGCGTCATCAACGCCGACCCGAACGTCGGCGGCCGCTACTCCGCACTCACCGCCTTCGGCCTGGTGCCGAGCGGGCTCGCCGGCGCCGATATCGAGGCGCTGCTCGACGACGCGGAGACCGTCGCGGACCTGCTCGCCGAGGACGACGATGCCAACCCCGGCCTGCGACTCGGCGCAGCGCTCGCCGGCACCGAGCCGCTGCGCGACAAGCTCGTCCTCGTCGACGAGGGAGCCGGTCTGGTCGGGTTCCCGGACTGGGCCGAGCAGCTCGTCGCCGAGAGCACGGGCAAGGACGGCACCGGACTGCTGCCTGTCGTGGTCGCGGACACCACGGCGCCGGAGGTCGCCCTCCCCCCGCAGGACGTGACGGTGGTCCGGCTGACCGGCGACGTCGACCGTGAGGAGGAGCCGGCCGGTGGAGACGGGTCGGACGTGTGGGTCAGCGGCGGGCTGGGCGCCCAGCTGCTCTTGTGGGAGGTGGCGACTGCGGTCGCGGGCCACGTCCTCGGCATCGACCCGTTCGACCAGCCCGACGTCGAGAGCGCCAAGAAGGCCGCACGCTCCCTCCTCGAGGGAACGCCCGCCCCTGAGCCGCCGGTGCTCACCGACGGCTCCGTGGAGGTGCGTGTTCCCGGTGACGCCTCCTGGCTCCAGGGCGCCGACGACCTGAGGTCCGCGGTCGCGGCTCTGCTGTCCCGGCTCGACGAGAGCCACGGGTACGTCGCCGTGATGGCCTACCTCGACCGACCCGCCCTCCCAGAGCTCGAGGACGTCCGGCGTACCCTCGCCGTCCGCACCCGGCGCCCGGTGACCTTCGGCTGGGGGCCCCGCTTTCTGCACTCGACAGGCCAGTTCCACAAGGGCGGCCCGGCCGTGGGCGTGTTCATCCAGGTCACCGACGAGCCGCGCGAGGACCTCCCCGTGCCAGGGCGCGACTTCAGCTTCGGCACCCTCGTCTCCGCCCAGGCGGCCGGCGACGCCAAGGTGCTCGCCGACCACGGCCGGCCGGTGCTGCGACTGCACGTCACGGCGCCGGAGGGGCTCGAGCGCCTGAGAGAGGCCCTCGCGTGAAGAACCCCCTGCGCGACCCGCAGGACCGCCGCCTGCCCAAGATCGCCGGACCGTGCAGCCTGGTCATCTTCGGCGTCACGGGCGACCTCGCCCGCAAGAAGCTGATGCCGGCGGTGTACGACCTGGCCAACCGCGGTCTCCTGCCGCCGGGCTTCTCCCTCGTCGGCTTCGCCCGTCGTGACTGGGCGGACCAGGACTTCGCGCAGATCGTCCACGACTCGGTGCGCGAGCACTCACGCACCGAGTTCCGCGAGGAGGTCTGGCGCCAGCTCGCCGAGGGGTTCCGGTTCGTCCCTGGCGACTTCAAAGACGACGAGGCGTTCGACGCGCTCCGGCGAACCGTGGACGAGCTCGACAAGGCCCGCGGCACGGGCGGGAACCACGCGTTCTACCTCTCGATCCCGCCGCGGTTCTTCGCCGACGTGATCGGTCAGCTGAAGGAGCACGGTCTCGCCACGTCCGAGGACGACTCGTGGCGGCGGGTCGTGGTGGAGAAGCCGTTCGGGTCCGACCTCAAGACCGCCCGCGAGCTCAACGCGGTCATCTCGGAGGTCTTCCCACCCGAGTCGGTCTTCCGCATCGACCACTACCTCGGCAAGGAGACGGTGCAGAACATCCTCGCGATGCGCTTCTCCAACACCCTCTTCGAGCCGATCTGGAACGCCAACTACGTCGACCACGTGCAGATCACGATGGCGGAGGACATCGGGATCGGCGGCCGTGCCGGCTACTACGACGGGATCGGCGCCGCCCGCGACGTGATCCAGAACCACCTGCTCCAACTCATGGCGCTCACCGCGATGGAGGAGCCCACCTCCTTCGACGCCAAGAACCTCCGGCTGGAGAAGCAGAAGGTGCTCGAGTCCGTCGTGCTCCCCCGCCGCCTGGACCTGACCACGGCGCGCGGCCAGTACACCGAGGGCTGGGCCGGGGGCGTGAAGGTCCCCGGCTACAAGCAGGAGCAGGACATCCCGAATGACTCCCGCACCGAGACCTACGCCGCCATCACCCTCAACATCGAGTCGCGCCGCTGGGCCGGGGTGCCCTTCTACATCCGCGCCGGAAAGCGGCTGGGGCGGCGCGTCACCGAGGTGGCGGTCGTGTTCAAGCGCGCACCCCACCTGCCGTTCCACGACACCTCCACCGAGGAGCTAACGCAGAACGCGCTCGTGATCCGGGTCCAGCCCGACGAGGGCGTCACCATGCGGTTCGGGTCCAAGGTTCCGGGCACGGCCATGGAGATCCGCGACGTGACCATGGACTTCGCCTACGGCGGCTCCTTCACCGAGTCGAGCCCGGAGGCCTACGAACGGCTCATCCTCGACGTCCTGCTCGGCGAGCCGCCGCTGTTCCCGCGCCACGAGGAGGTCGAGCTCTCGTGGAAGATCCTCGACCCGGTCGTCGAGTACTGGGCTACCCACGGGAAGCCGGACACCTACGAGGCCGGCACGTGGGGACCTCCCACGGCGGACCGGATGCTGGCCCGTGACGGACGCGCCTGGAGGCGCCCGTGAGGGGGACCGCGAGATGATCGAGATGACCGACACCACTGCCAGCGCCATCGCTGCACAGTTCGTGAGGGCGCGGCGTCGCGCCGGCAGTCCCGCCATGGGGATGGTGATGACGCTGGTCTTCGTGGTCGACGAGGAGGACTCCGAGGCCGCGATGCAGTCCGCGCGGACGGCGTCGCGCGAGCACCCCGCGCGGGTTCTCGGCGTGATCCTCGGCGACGCCCGAGGCACGGCCCGGGTCGACGCGCAGGTCGGCATCGGGTCGGGGTGGACCGGTGAGTCGGCCATGATCCGGCTGCACGGCGAGGTCACCAAGCACCCTGAGTCCGTGGTCGTCCCCCTGCTCCTGCCCGACTCCCCCGTCGTCGTCTGGTGGCCGACGCGAGCACCCGACCACCCGGCCGACGATCCGCTCGGCAAGCTTGCCAGGCGCCGCATCACCGACACCGCGGCGGTCCCCCGCAGCAAGGCGAAGGCGATGCTCACCCAGTGCCACAACTACGCGCCCGGCAACAGTGACCTGGCCTGGACACGCATCACGCACTGGCGCGCGCTGCTCGCCGCTGCCCTCGACCAGCATCCGGCGAAGGTGACCGCCGCCAGCGTCACCGCTGAGCGGATCAGCCCCAGCGCCGACCTGCTCTCCGCGTGGCTCGCGGACCGGCTGCACGTGAACGTGGAGCGCACCACCTCCGACGGCCCCGGGATCACCAGGGTCGCGCTCGAGACCAAGGACGGCCCGATCTCCCTCGTCAGGCAGGACGGGAAGCTGGCCGTCCTGAGCGTCCCGGGCGAACCGGACCGTCCCGTCGCCCTCAAACGGCGCGACATCGACGAGCTGCTGGCCGAGGAGCTTCGTCACCTGGACCCGGACGACGTCTATGCCGCCACGGTCAAGAAGATGGCCCGCGCCGACGGCGCCTCAGGACGGCCCAGATCCTCGCGGCGCCCGAGCGCGACCTCGGCATGACTGCGAACCTCCCTGGCGGGATCGAGGTCTCCCCGACGCCCGAGGATCTCGCCCGCTCGGTCGCGGAGCGACTGGTGCGGACGCTGGTGCGCATCCAGGGCGAGGGTGGGGTCCCGTCCGTGGTCCTGACCGGCGGGACGATCGCCGAGGCGATTCACCGCGCGGTGCTGGAGGTCCCCGGTCAGGCGGAGGTCGACTGGTCGCGGGTCGAGGTCTGGTTCGGTGACGAGCGGTTCGTCCCCGCCGGCGACCCACAGCGCAACGCCCTCCAGGCGCGTGACGCCCTCCTCGCGGCCGTGCCGGTCGACGCGGCGCGGGTGCACGAGATGCCCGCGAGCGACGGGCCCAACGGCGACGATGTCGACGCCGCCGCGTTGGCGTACGCCGGTGAGCTACGCCGGGTGCTCGGCCCGGCGCCGCACTTCGACGTACTCATGCTCGGTGTGGGGCCCGACGGACACTGCGCCTCCCTCTTCCCGCACCACGAGGAAGTGCAGGCCCCCGGGCTGGTCGTGGCGGTGCGCGACTCCCCCAAGCCGCCGCCCACCCGGATCTCGTTGACCATGGAGCTGCTGGGCCAGGCCGACGAGGTGTGGTTCGTCGCCTCGGGAGGCGGAAAGGCGCAGGCGGTGCACGACGCGCTCACCAGCGACGACGTGGACGCGGTGCCCGCCTCAGGTCCCAAGGGGCGTCAGCGAACGCTGTGGCTCCTCGACGCAGGGGCGGCCTCGAAGCTCTGAGGCCGGAAGACGCTTCCTCAGAAGATGATCTCGCCGCGCTTGCGACGCTCGCGCAGGGTCTGGATCGCCTCTTCGAGGATGTCGGCCGCCTCCTTGTCGGAGCGACGCTCCTTGACGTAGGCGAGGTGCGTCTTGTACGGCTCGATCCTCGGCGGCGGCGGCGGGTTGTCCGAGTCCAGGCTGGCCGGGAGCCCGCACCGCGGGCAGTCCCAGGAGTCCGGGATCTGGGCCTCGACGGCGAACGTGATCACCGACTGGTGCTCATGCGCGCAGAAGTACACGACGCGTTGACGGGGAGCGGCCTCGCCGCGCTCCGCCTCGCCCATGGGTCCCGCGCCGACCCGGCTGCCACGAATGGCACTTCCTCCACCAGCCACGCCAAGTACTCCTTGAGGTCGTTGCGGATCCCGGTCAGGCGCCGCTCTTGAGCAGTAGTCCCAGGGCTACGACGCAGGCGAACCAGATGATGCCGGCGCCGATCGTGATCCGGTCCAGGTTGCGCTCGGCCACGGAGGAACCTCCCAGGCCGCTGGACACACCGCCACCGAACATGTCGGACATGCCGCCGCCCCGGCCCTTGTGCAACAGGACCAGCATGATCAGCAGCAGGCTCGTCAGGATGAGCAGAACGGTGAAGACGGTAGTCACGGTGGGAAAGCCTAACTCACAGTGGGGATGTCAGATGACAGGCATGTCGTAAAACCGGCAGATGCCGCCGAACTCGTCGGCCTGGAGACTCGCGCCTCCGACGAGGCAGCCGTCGACGTCGGCCTTCTCCATGATCCCGGCGACGTTAGCGGCCTTGACCGAGCCGCCGTACAGGATCCGGATCTTGGCTGCCGCGTCGTCCGAGAACGCCTCCGCCACCTTGCCGCGGATCGCCGCGCAGACCTCCTGCGCGTCGTCGGGGGTGGCGACCTCGCCGGTGCCGATTGCCCACACCGGTTCGTAGGCGACGACGAGCTCGGCGACCTGCTCGGGGGTGAGGCCCGCGAGCGAGCCCTCCACCTGCTCCAGGGTGTACTCGACCTGGCGGCCCTCCTTGCGGATCTCGAGCCCCTCGCCGACGCACACGATCGGGGTCATGCCGGCCTCGATCACCTTCTTGGCCTTGGCGTTCACGAGCTCGTCACTCTCCGCGTGGTACTCACGACGCTCGGAGTGCCCCACGACGACGTAGGAGCAGCCCAGCTTGGCGAGCATGCCGGCCGAGATCTCGCCGGTGTACGCCCCGCTGTCGTGCCGGGACACGTCCTGTGCGCCGTACTTGATCTCGAGCCGGTCCCCGTCCACGAGGGTCTGCACCGACCGCAGGTCCGTGAAGGGCGGGACCACCGCGACCTCCACCTTGCCGTAGTCGTGCTTCTTGTCGGACAGCGTCCAGACGAGCTTCTGGACCAGGACCACCGCTTCCTGGTGGTTGAGGTTCATCTTCCAGTTGCCGGCCATGAGGGGCACACGCGTGCTCCCCGACTTCGTGTCAGCCACGGTCGTCCTTGTCTGTTTCGTAGGGTCAGGCGAGTACGTCGATGCCGGGCAGGTCCTTGCCCTCGAGGTACTCGAGGCTGGCGCCGCCACCGGTGGAGATGTGCCCGAAGGCCGCCTCGTCGAAGCCGAGGGTCCGAACCGCCGCGGCGGAGTCACCCCCGCCGACCACGGAGAGCCCGTCGACCTTGGTCAGCGCCTCCGCGACGTCGCGGGTCCCGCCGGCGAAGACTGCGAACTCGAAGACGCCCATGGGGCCGTTCCAGAAGACGGTGCGCGCGTCTGCGAGCGCGGCTGCGAACGCCTTGCCCGACTCGGGTCCGATGTCGAGACCGATCTTGTCCGCGGGGATCTCGTCCGCGGGTACGACGGTCGCGGAGGCTGTCGCGTCGCTGGGGAACTCGTCGGCGACGCGGATGTCCGTGGGCAGCATGATCTGCACCCCGGACTCCTCCGCCCGGCGGAGGTACTCACGGCAGGTCTCGACCTGGTCCTCCTCGAGAAGGCTCTTGCCGACCTCGTGGCCCTGGGCCTTGAGGAAGGTGAACACCATTCCGCCGCCGATCAGGAGCCGGTCGGCCTTGCCGAGCAGGTTGTCGATCACGCCGAGCTTGTCGGAGACCTTGGAGCCGCCGAGCACGACCACGTAGGGCCGCTCGGGCTCCTCGGTCAGCCGGTGGAGAACGTCGATCTCCGCTGCCACGAGGTCGCCCATGGCGTGGGGCAGCCGCTGCGCCACGTCGTACACCGACGCCTGCTTGCGGTGCACCACACCGAAGCCGTCGCTGACGAAGACGTCCGCAAGGGCGGCGAGCTGGTCGGCGAAGGCGCCGCGCACGGCGTCGTCCTTGCTGGTCTCCCCCTCGTTGAAGCGGACGTTCTCGAGCACACCGACCTCGCCGTCCTCGAGGGCCTCGACCGTCGCACGGGCGCTGTCGCCCACCGTGTCGGTGGCGAAGGCGACCTCGCGTCCGAGCAGCTCACCGAGGCGGTAGGCGACGGGAGCGAGAGAGTACTTGGGGTCCGGGGATCCCTTGGGCCGGCCGAGGTGCGCAGTCACGATGACCCGCGCACCCTTCTCGGTCAGCTTCGAGATCGTCGGGACGCTCGCCCTGATCCGCCCGTCGTCGGTGATCACGTCCCCGTCGAGCGGGACGTTCAGGTCGGAGCGGACCAGGACCCGCTTCCCCCGGAGGTCACCGAGATCGTCGATGTTCCTCATGCCTCAGAGGCTCTCGCCGACGTAGGCGATGAGGTCGACGAGGCGGTTGGAGTAGCCCCACTCGTTGTCGTACCAGCCGAGGACCTTCACCTGGTTGCCGAAGACCTTGGTCAGGCCGGCGTCGAAGATGCAGGAGCTCGGGTCGGTGACGATGTCGGAGGAGACGATCGCGTCCTCGGTGTACTTGAGGAAGCCCTTGAGGGGCCCGTCCTCGGCAGCCTTCTTGACCGCGGCGTTGACCTCCTCGACGGTGACCTCGCGGGAGACCTCGATGGTGAGGTCGGTCGCGGAGCCGGTCGGGACCGGGACGCGCATCGCGTAGCCGTCGAGCTTGCCCTTGAGCTCGGGCAGGACCAGGCCGATCGCCTTCGCGGCACCGGTCGAGGTCGGGACCATGTTGAGCGCGGCCGCACGGGCCCGACGCAGGTCCTTGTGTGGGCCGTCCTGGAGGTTCTGGTCCGCGGTGTAGGCGTGGATCGTGGTCATCAGGCCCTTGACGATGCCGAACTCGTCGTTGATGGCCTTCGCCATCGGCGCGAGGCAGTTCGTCGTGCAGGAGGCGTTGGAGATGACGTGGTGCGAGGCCGGGTCGTAGTCGGTGTGGTTGACACCCATGACCACGGTGATGTCCTCGTTCTTCGCCGGGGCCGAGATGATGACCTTCTTGGCCCCCGCGTCGATGTGGGCCTTGGCCTTCGTCGCGTCGGTGAAGAAGCCGGTGGACTCGACCACGACGTCGACGCCGAGGTCCTTCCAGGGAAGGTTGGCAGGGTCGCGCTCGGCGAGGATCTTCAGGGTGCGCTCGCCGACGCGGATCCCCTCGTCGGTCACCGAGACCTCGTCGGCCAGGCGCCCGAGGATCGAGTCGTACTTGAGCAGGTGCGCCATCGTCTTCACGTCGCCGAGGTCGTTCGCGGCGACGACCTCGATGTCGGCGCCGGAAGCCAGGACAGACCGGAAGAAGTTACGGCCGATGCGGCCGAAGCCGTTGATGCCTACGCGAACAGTCACGGAAAACGACTCCCCTTAGTCAGCAGTCAGATTGACAGCGCACCCCCGTCGGGAGCGGCCACGACCGACCCTACCGCCTGCCTCTGGGCGCCTGAACAGGTCGTCCGGCCTACGTGTCGGTAACCAAGGTCTTGGGTCACGAAACGCCCGGATCGCCCCTCCGTGGGCGGGTGTCACTGCTGCTCGGCGAGCATCTCCGGGGTGAGGCTGGACTCGGTGTCGGGGATGCCGAGCTCCTGGGCGCGCTTGTCGGCCATCGCGAGCAGGCGACGGATGCGTCCGGCGATCGCGTCCTTGGTCAGCGGCGGCTGGTGGAGCTGGCCGAGCTCCTCGAGGGAGGCCTGCTTGTGCTGCAGGCGCAGGTCGCCGGCCATCTTGAGGTGGTCGGGGACGTCCTCCGCGAGGATCTCCAGCGCACGCTCGACCCGCGCTCCCGCGGCGACCGCGGCCCGCGCGGAACGGCGGAGGTTCGCGTCGTCGAAGTTGGCGAGACGGTTGGCGGTGGCCCGGACCTCCCGGCGCATCCGCCGCTCCTCCCAGGCCATCAGCGACTCGTGGGCACCGAGACGGGTGAGCAGCGCTCCGATCGCGTCGCCGTCGCGGATGACCACCCGGTCCACACCGCGGACCTCGCGCGCCTTCGCCGAGATGCCCAGTCTCCGGGCGGCGCCGACCAGGGCGAGCGCGGCCTCCGGTCCGGGACAGGTCACCTCGAGTGCGGAGGACCGGCCCGGCTCCGTCAGCGACCCGTGGGCGAGGAACGCGCCGCGCCACGCGGCCACCGCGTCGCAGTTCGCCCCGGAGACGACCTGGGGCGGCAGGCCCCGGACCGGGCGGCCCCGGCCATCGAGGAGCCCGGTCTGACGCGCGAGCGCCTCACCGTCGCGCACCACGCGGACGACGTACCTGCTGCCCTTGCGGATGCCGTTGCCCGAGACCATCACGACGTCGGAGGTGTGCCCGTAGATCTCGGCGATGTCCTTGCGCAGCCGCCGGGCCGCCGCGCCGGTGTCGAGCTCGGCCTCGACGACGATACGGCCGCTGACGATGTGGAGGCCGCCGGCGAACCGGAGCATCGACGAGACCTCGGACTTTCTGCAGCACGACTTGGTCACCGTGGTGCTGGCCAGCTCTGCCTTGACCTGTGCCGTCATCGCCATATGTCCGATCCTGCCACTTCTGGGCCCTTTCCACGAATGCTCGCGTCGCCCGACGACAGGCTTGTGGGGCCCGGTGGGGCCCCCGTGACAACCTTGGTCAACCGGACGGCGCCACCCTATGCCTCGCGCATGAACGACGCATACGCATTCGCCAACTTGACCGAGTCGTGACGTGGCGTCCCGTCGTCCGCGGCCACGTCGGCCAGCACGAGCTCACCGCCGAGCGACGCGACCGCCGCCCGCAGCCCGGCGACGTCGCTCACGGTCCCCTCGTCGGCGAGGACCACGTCGAGCTTGAGCTCGGGGGCGTGGGAGGCCAGCACCTCGAGATGAGCCTCGGGCGAGTAGCCGTCCGTCTCGCCGGTCTGCGGCTCCAGGTTGAGGGTCACGGCGCGACGGCCGGACGCCGAGACGAGCGCCTGGCGGAGGTCGGGCACGAGCAGGTGCGGGATCACGCTCGTGAACCAGGAGCCCGGCCCGAGCACGATCCAGTCCGCCTCGGAGACAGCGGCGAGCGCCTCCTTGCTGGCGGGCGGATTCGCCGGGGACAGGTCGACCGAGAGCACCCGGCCCGCCGTGGAGGCCACCTCCACCTGGCCCCGCACCGTGGTGAGGTCGTCCGGACGCCCCGGATCCGCGCCCTGGACGGTCGCCGTTATGTCGATCGGGGCCACCGACATCGGCAGCACGGTGCCTCGCGCCCCGAGCAGCCGGGCTACCCAGGCCAGCCCGTCCACGTGGTCGCCGAGCAGCTCCCAGAGCGCGA
Source organism: Nocardioidaceae bacterium (assembly GCA_035688575.1). Classification (GTDB taxonomy): domain Bacteria; phylum Actinomycetota; class Actinomycetes; order Propionibacteriales; family Nocardioidaceae; genus Nocardioides_C. The sequence goes on along the minus strand of DASSMS010000010.1, from coordinate 2,771 downwards.
CGATCAGGAGGTTGCCGACCGCGTGGTCGTGCATGTCGCCAGAGCTCTGGAACCGGTGCTGGAGCACCCGCGCCCAGGTACGTCCCCAGTCGTCGTCACCGCACAGGGCGGCGAGCGCCTGGCGCAGGTCGCCCGGGGGCAGGACGCCGAACTCCTTGCGCAACCGCCCGGACGATCCGCCGTTGTCCGCCACCGTCACGACCGCTGTCACGTGCTCGACCACCCGCCGCAGCGCCGACAGGGAGGCGGAGAGTCCGTGCCCGCCACCGAGCGCCACCACCTTCAGCGGCGCGAGGTCGGGCAGGCCTTCCTCACTCACGGCCCAGGTCACGGTGCATCGGCCTCGCGTCCAGACCGCGTTCCCGCATGCGGGCCGCGATCTCCTCCGTCATCGCCACGCTGCGGTGCTTGCCGCCGGTGCAGCCGACCGCGATCGTCATGAAGCGCTTGCCCTCGCGCAGGTATCCCTCGACGACGGTCTCGATCACCCCGAGGTACTTCTCGATGAAGTCCTTCGCCTCCGGCCTCTCCTTGACATAGGCGGCCACCTCGCTGTCGCGGCCGGAGAGGTGACGCAGCTCGGGCACCCAGTGCGGGTTCGGCAGGAACCGCATGTCCGCCACGAGGTCCGCGTCGACGGGGATGCCGTACTTGAAGCCGAAGCTGACGACCGTGGCCTTCAAGGACGTCGTGTGCTCGGTGCCGAACGCCTCTGCCACCTTGTCGGTGAGCTGGTGGACGTTGAGGTTCGAGGTGTCGATGACCACGTCGGCATCGCCTCGCAGGGCAGCGATGACCGCGCGCTCGCGGCGCAGGCCGTCGAGCAGCCGGCCGCCCTCCTGAAGCGGGTGCGGGCGACGTGCCGCCTCCTGGCGCCGCACGAGCACCTCGTCCGACGCCTCGAGGAACAGCAGAGTCGTGCGGCGGCCGGTCTTGCCCTGGGCGAGGACCTCCTGCAGGGAGCCGAAGAACGAGCCGGAGCGGACGTCCACCACCACCGCGACAGGCTGGAGCTCACCCTGGCTCTCGTCGACGAGCCGGACGACGTCCGGAACGAGCCGGGGCGGCAGGTTGTCGACCACGAAGAAGCCGAGGTCCTCCAGCTCCTTGGCGGCGGTGCTCCGTCCGGCCCCGGTCATGCCGGTGACCACGACGAGCTCTCCACGTTGCTCGGGCACGGCGTTCCTCACCCCTCCTCGATCTCACCGGTGGCGGTGTTCACGGACACGGTCGGTCTCCTCTGTTCGTCGCCGAGTGCGGTCACGACCGCTTCCGCGGTCCGCCGCCCGAACCCGGGAACGGCGGCGATCTCCTCAACTGTGGCAGCCCGGAGCTTCTTCAACGAGCCGAAGTGTCGCAGCAGCGTCTTGCGACGGACCTCCCCCAGGCCGGGAACGCCGTCGAGAACGCTCTCCACCATGCTCTTGGACCGCCGGGAACGGTGGTGGGTGATCGCGAAGCGGTGCGCTTCGTCACGGATCCGCTGGAGCAGGTAGAGGCCCTCGCTGGTGCGCGGCAGGATCACCGGGTCCTCCTGGCCGGGCAGCCAGACCTCCTCGAGTCGCTTGGCGAGCCCGCACACCGGGACGTCGTCGATTCCGAGCTCGTCGAGGGCACGCTGGGCAGCGGCGACCTGCGGCGGCCCGCCGTCGACCACGACGAGGCCGGGGACGTAGGCGAACTTGCGCGGGCGGCCGGTCTCGGGGTCGATCAGCATGGGCCCCTCTTCCCCGTCACCGCCGTTGCCGAGGTCGGGCTCCTGCGCGCGGTCGTCGAGGAGGCGACGGAATCGGCGTGTGATCACCTCGTGCATGGACGCGACGTCGTTCTGTCCCTCGACGCCGCGCACGACGAAGCGGCGGTACTCGCCCTTGCGGGCCAGGCCGTCCTCGAACACCACCATCGAGCCGACCACCTCGGTGCCCTGGAGGTTGGAGATGTCGTAGCACTCGATGCGCAGCGGCGCGGTCTGCAGACCGAGCGACTGCTGGATCTCCTCCAGTGCGCGGTTGCGCGTGGTCAGGTCGCTGGCGCGCTTGGTCTTGTGCAGCCCCAGGGCCTGGAGCGCGTTGCGGGCGACGGTCTCCTGCAGCGCCTTCTTGTCGCCGCGCTGGGGCACCCGGACCGAGACGCGTCCTCCCCGCAGGTCGCAGAGCCACTGCTCGAGCGCCTCCGCGTCGTCAGGCAGGGCCGGCACGAGCACCTCCCGCGGGATGGCGTCGCCTGCCTCCCCGTCGTACAGCTGGAGCAGGAAGCGCTCGACGAGCTCCCCGGTGTCGACGTCCTCGGTCTTGTCGGCGACCCAGCCGCGCTGACCCCTGATCCGGCCGCCGCGGACGTAGAAGATCTGCACCGCGACCTCGAGCGGGTCGTCGGCGAAGGCGATCACGTCGGCGTCGGTGCCGTCACCGAGCACGACCTGCTGCTTCTCCATCGCGCGCTTGAGGGCGCCGGCGTCGTCCCGCAGCCGCGCTGCCCGCTCGAAGTCCATCTCGGCGGAGGCTTCGTACATCTGCTTCTCGAGGCGCTTGACGAAACCTGTGGTGTTGCCCGCCATGAAGTCGCAGAAGTCCTCGACGATCTCGCGGTGCTGCTCGGCGGTCACGTCTCCCACGCAGGGCGCGGCGCATTTGTCGATGTAGCCGAGCAGGCACGGCCGGCCGATCTGCTGGGAGCGCTTGAACACGCCGTTGGAGCAGGACCGCATGGGGAAGACCCGAAGCAGCAGGTCCACGGTCTCCCGGATCGCCCAGGCGTGGGAGTAGGGGCCG
>DASSMS010000014.1:0-10229 GCA_035688575.1 Nocardioidaceae bacterium | reverse complement strand
GAGGTGGCCAAGCCGGTCGCCTCGTACATCCCCGCGATCCGCAGCGGCGACCACGTCTTCACCTCCGGCCAGCTGCCGATGCGCGAGGGTCGGCTGATCACCACCGGCAAGGTCGGCGGGGAGGTCACCCCTGAGGAGGCCGTGGAGTGCGCCCGGGTCTGCGCGCTCAACGCGCTCGCGGCGGTCCGGGCCGAGGTCGGCGAGCTCTCGAACATCAAGCGGATCGTCAAGGTCGTCGCCTTCGTCGCGTCGACGCCTGACTTCACGGGCCAGCCCGGTGTCGCCAACGGCGCGTCCGAGCTGCTCGGGGAGGTCTTCGGCGAGGCCGGCCGTCACGCGCGCTCCGCTGTCGGTGTCCCGGTGCTGCCGCTCGACGCGCCCGTCGAGGTCGAGCTGGTCGTCGAGGTCTGATGGACGCCCTGCACCAGCTGCCGCCGCACATGGTGGAGCAGCTTCGCGGGTTCGCCGACGGCACGAGCACGCCCGCCGAGCCCCGCAACGCCGCCACCATCGTGCTGATGCGCGAGGGTGCCACGCAGGAGCCGGGCGCGCTCGAGGTTTACCTGCTGCGCCGCCACCTCGACATGGCCTTCGCCGGTGGCATGGCGGTCTTCCCCGGCGGCGGCGTCGACCCCCGCGACTTCGACCACGCAGTCGACTGGGTCGGGCCCGCCCCCGAGGAGTGGGCGGCCCGGATGGGCGTCGAGGCCCCCCTCGCGCGGGCGCTCGTGTGCGCGGCGGTGCGCGAGACGTTCGAGGAGTCCGGCGTGCTCTTCGCCGGCCCGACCGACGACAGCATCGTCGAGGACACCACCGGGTCGGACTGGGAGGAGGACCGCCGGCGGCTCGAGGCCCGCGAGCTCTCCTTCACAGACTTCCTGTCCCAGCGCGAGCTCAAGCTGCGCTCGGACCTGCTCCGGGTGTGGGGAGCCTGGAGGACCCCGGTCTTCGAGCCACGTCGCTACATGACCTGGTTCTTCGTCGCCGAGCTCCCCCAGGGCCAGGAGACGCGCGACGTCTCCACCGAGTCGGTCGAGGTCTCCTGGCTGTCGGTCCGTGAGGCGATCACCGCGGCCGACAAGCAGGAGATGCTGGTTCTCCCGCCGCAGTACTGCACCTTCCTGGAGCTCTTCGACTTCCCCGCGCCGCGGCACGCGCTCGAGGCGGCCAAGGCGCGCGACCTCACCACCGTCGAGCCCGCCGGCATCGTGGAGGGCGACGACGCGTTCCTCAGGCTCCCCGACCGGCTGGTCGAGCTAGCCGACAAGGTCGCCGGGAGGCTCAGCGGGTGAGTGCCTGGGCAGGTGGGACGTTCGGGGAGCGCGGACGCTGCGTGCTCGCCCCGAACCCGGACTTCATGACCCTCGACGGCACGAACACCTGGGTCCTGCGCGACCCGGGTGCTCGCCGCGCCGTGGTGGTCGACCCAGGTCCCGAGATCGTCGAGCACCTCGACGCGGTGGCCGAGGCGGCCGGTGAGGTCGGCGTCGTACTCCTCACGCACGGCCACGCGGACCACTCCGAGGCAGCGCGCACGTTCGCCGAGCGGATGGGCTGCGGCGTGCGCGCCCTCGACCCGCAGCACCGGCTGGGCACGGAGGGGCTCGGGGACGGCGACGTCGTGGAGCTCGACGGGCTCGAGATCCACGTCGTGGGGACCCCCGGCCACACCTCGGACTCCCTGTCGTTCGTCGTCCCCGCCGAGCGCGCCGTGCTGACCGGCGACACGGTGCTCGGCCGCGGTACGACGGTCGTGGCCCACCCGGACGGGCAGCTCGGGGCCTACCTGGACTCCCTGCACCGCCTGCACGCGCTGGCCGAGGCGCACGAGGTCGAGGCGGTCTGGCCCGGCCACGGGCCCGTCATCGGTGACGCGCTCGCGGTGCTCGACTACTACCTGGCCCACCGCAAGGAGCGGCTGGAGCAGGTCCGCGAGGCGCTGCGGGACATCGACCCCTCTCGCGAGGACCTGGCGCGGGCTGTGGTGGAGAAGGTGTACGCCGACGTCGACCCCGTGTTGTGGGGCGCGGCCGAGCTCTCCGTCCGCGCCCAGATCGCCTACCTGGAGCCCTAGGCCGTGTCTGTCAAATCTGCGGCGGCGTTCGCGGCCCCACATCCCGATCGGCTGCGCCCGGCTCGCTCGGCGCAGCACGCTGCGCTCTCGCTCCCCGGGCTTGCCGAGTCGGGCGCGGATGCCACGCTCGCTTCTGCCGCATCTCTTCCAGACACGACCTAGCGGGCGCGGCGGCTGAGCCTCTCGATGTCCATGATCACGACCGAGCGGGGCTCGAGCCGGAGCCAGCCCCGGGACGCGAAGTCGGCCAGGGCCTTGTTCACCGTCTCGCGGGAGGCGCCGACGAGCTGCGCGAGCTCCTCCTGGGTGAGGTCGTGGTGGACGTGGATGCCGTCGTCGGCGCTGCGGCCGAACCGGTCGGCGAGGTCGAGGAGCGCCTTGGCGACCCGGCCGGGGACGTCGGAGAACACCAGGTCCGCGACCACGTCGTTGGCCTTGCGGAGCCGGCCCGCGAGCTGGGAGAGCAGTCCGCGCGCCACCGCGGGGCGGCCCTCGAGCCAGCGGAGGAGGTCCTCGTGCGAGAGCGAGGAGAACGTGCTGTCGGTGACCGCGGTGACCGTCGCGGAGCGCGGGCCGGGGTCGAACAGGGAGAGCTCGCCGAACATCTGGCCGGGGCCCAGGATCGCCAGCAGGTTCTCGCGGCCGTCGGAGGAGGTCCGACCCAGCTTCACCTTGCCGTCGGTGACGATGTAGAGCTTGTCGCCCTCGTCGCCCTCCCGGAACAGGACCTCGCCGCGGCGCAGCTTGGTCTGGGCCATCGACGCGCGCAGAGCGGTCGCGGCCTCGTCGTCGAGGGCACTGAACAGAGGTGCCTGACGCAGCACGTCGTTATCCACGAGTTGTCCTCCTCGTCAACGCCTGGCGATCTACCCGGCGGTGCTCAGGTCACAGTGTGACCTATCAGGCAGGGGTTTCGCCAAAGTGCTCACGCGCGCACCCCCCGTACGATGTGGGGCGTGCCTGACACCGCCCTCGTCCGTCGTGCCCGCAAGATCAACCGGGTCCTGGCCGAGACGTACCCGGACGCGCACATCGAGCTCGACTTCGACGACCCCTTCCAGCTGCTCGTCGTGACCGTCCTGTCGGCGCAGACGACCGACAAGCGGGTCAACTCCGTGCGCCCCGCTCTCTTCGCGGCCTACCCCGACGCCGCCGCCATGGCCGCTGCCGACCGCGAGAAGCTCGAGCAGATCATCCAGCCCACCGGCTTCTTCCGCGCGAAGACCGAGTCGCTGCTGAAGCTCTCGCAGGCCCTGGTGGAGCGGTACGACGGGGAGGTGCCCGGCCGGCTCGAGGACCTCGTGACCCTCCCGGGGGTGGGTCGCAAGACGGCGAACGTCGTGCTCGGCAACGGCTTCGGCGTCCCAGGCATCACCGTCGACACCCACTTCGGCCGCCTGGCGCGTCGCTTCGGGTGGACCGAGGAGACCGACGCGGTCAAGGTCGAGCACGAGGTCGGCGCGCTCTTCCCGAAGCGGGACTGGACCATGCTCAGCCACCACCTGATCTGGCACGGCCGCCGCATCTGCCACGCCCGCAACCCAGCGTGCGGCGCATGTCCGGTGGCGCGTTGGTGCCCGTCGTACGGCGAGGGGCCGACCGACCCGGAGACGGCCGCGAAGCTGGTCCGCACGGAGGGTCGCGCGTGAGGCGGACCCGTCCGAGGCCGCTGCGCGCCGTCGTGAGCGCGACCGCCGCGTCCGCCGTACTCCTGATGGCGGGGTGCGCACCCACCGACGACCCGGCCGGCGAGCGCGGCGACGGCCAGGGCCGTTTCACCGCGGACGTGGACGTGGACACCCCCGAGCTGCGCGCTGCGAAGAAGCAGGCGGGCATCGACGACTGCCCGGCCGCACCGGCTGAGAGCGGGGCGGTGCCGGAGGGTGCCCTCCCGCAGGTGACCCTGCCCTGCCTCGGCGGCGGGGCCGACGTCGACCTCTCCACGCTACGGGGGCCGATGGTCGTGAACCTGTGGGCACAGTGGTGCGGACCCTGCCGGGAGGAGCTGCCGTACTACCAGCGACTGCACGAGCGCGCGGGCGACCGGGTCGAGGTCCTCGGCGTCGACTACCAGGACACCCGCCCGGACTGGGCGCTCGACCTCCTGCGGGAGACCGGCGTGACCTTCCCGAGCGTCGCCGACCCGGGTGGGGAGCTGCGGGTGCCGCTGCGCGTGCGCGGGCTGCCCGGGATCCTCTTCATCGACGAGGGTGGGCGGCTGGTGCACCAGGAGTTCGCGGTCATCGAGTCCTACCAGCAGCTCACCGGTCTGGTCGAGCAGCACCTCGGTGTCGCTGTCGGCTCCGCTGGGTAGGCTCGAAGCCGTGTCAGACGTGCCCCCGATGCCCCCGCATGTCTCCGGCCGGGGCGCTCGCACCGAGGAGCCGGCCGGCCATCCGGCGCTGCCCGAGTGGCTCGAGCCGATCCGGCGCGGGGCGATGGAGATCACCGGCGACGAGCTGACCCGCTTCGTCCCGCCCGAGGGTTCCGACACTCGCCGCGGCGCCGTCCTCATGCTCTTCGGTGAGGGAGACAACGGGCCCGACCTGCTGCTGACCGAGCGGGCACACGACATGCGCTCCCACCCGGGGCAGGTCTCCTTCCCCGGCGGATCGATCGACCCGGGTGACCCGACCCCCGAGCACACCGCCCTCCGCGAGGCAGAGGAGGAGACCGGGCTCGACCCCTCAGGCGTCGACGTCTTCGCGATGCTGCCGGAGCTGTGGCTCCCGCCGAGCAACTTCGCGGTGACCCCGGTGCTCGGCTGGTGGCGCGAGCCCTGTGAGGTCAGCGTGGTCGACCCCGGCGAGGTGCACGCGGTCTACCGTGTGCCGATCGAGGAGCTCCTCGACCCCGAGCACCGCGTCTCCGTCCGGCACCCCTCAGGGTGGAAGGGCCCCGCGTTCCTCATCGGCGACGACAAGGACCTCGTGCTCTGGGGTTTCACGGCCGGCATCATCGCCCGGCTGTTCGACTTCGTCGGATGGACCCGTCCGTGGGATCCCGACCGGCTGCAGGATCTGCCCGCCCATATGCTGAGGGTCCCGCGTGAGGCGGACAGCCGCGCGGTCCCACCCCCCAACACCAACTTCCGAGAGCGGTGAGGGTGCCCCCTGTGACAAGCCCGTGAACATCCTGGACTGGATCCTCGTCCTGGTGCTCCTCGCCTACGCCGTCTCCGGCTACTGGCAGGGATTCATCTCCGGGGCCTTCGCCACCGCCGGTCTCCTGATCGGCGGTTTCGTCAGCGTGCTCTGGCTCGTGCCCCAGCTGCTCGGGGACGCGGAGCCCTCCCTGTGGGTCTCCCTCGGCGCGTTGTTCGTCGTGCTGCTGTCGGCGTCGTTCGGGCAGGCGGTCTTCCAGTACTTCGGGTCGCGCATCCGCGACCGGATCACCTGGCAACCCGTGCGCGCGGTAGACGCCGTGGGCGGTGCCGCGCTGAGCGCCGCCGCTGTGCTGGTCGTGGCCTGGGTGCTCGGTGTCGCGGTGAGCGGCTCGGCGCTGCCGGGGGTCACCACGCAGGTGCGCTCCTCCCTCGTGCTCTCCGAGGTCGACGACGTCATGCCCAGCGAGGCCGACGAGGCGCTGCGCGCCTTCAACGAGGTGGTCGGCTCCAGCTTCTTCCCCCGCTACCTCGAGCCGTTCGCGCCCGAGCGGATCATCGAGGTGGGCCCGCCCTCGGACAAGGTCGCCCGCGACGCTCAGGTCCGTGCGGCCCGGGACAGCGTGCTCAAGATCCGCGGTGAGAACAGCTGCGGCCGAGGCGTCGAGGGCACCGGATTCGTCTACTCGCCCGGTCGGATCATGACCAACGCCCACGTGGTCGCTGGCGTCGACGAGCCGAACGTGATCGTGAACGACCAGGAGGTCCCCGCACGGGTGGTGCACTACGACTCCGACCTCGACGTCGCGGTGCTCGCGGTGCAGGGTCTGGGACGGCCGTTCCTGCGCTTCGACAAGACCGGGGAGGCGCAGGACGACGCAGCGGTCCTCGGCTACCCGAACGACGGCCCCTACAACGTGCAGGCAGCCAGGATCCGTGGCGAGCAGCGCCTGCGCAGCCCCGACATCTACGGCAGCGGGTCGGTGATCCGCGAGGTGTTCTCGCTGCGCTCGCTGGTCCGTCCGGGCAACTCGGGTGGGCCGTTGCTCTCCGTCGACGGGGACGTGCTCGGCGTGATCTTCGCGGCCTCGGTCTCCGACCGCGACACCGGCTACGCCCTCACCGCGGACCAGGTGTCGCGGAGCGCGGCGGCGGGCATCACCAACGACAACGAGGTGGACACCGGCGACTGCGCCTGAGGCTCAGGGACGTGCCACGGCCTCGAGCCACGGCAGGAGCACGGCGTCGAACGCCTCAGGGGCCTCCTCGTGCGGGAAGTGGCCGGTGCCCGGGAGCACGTGCGCCTCGAAGGGCGCATCCACCCACCGGCGCGACCGCGCAGAGGCCTGGACGGGAAGCGCCGGGTCGTCGGTGCCGTGGATCGTGCACACCGGAACCTTCACCGGCGGCTCCATCAGCGCATTGAAACGACGGCCGTCGGCCCGGACACGTGAGCGCACCAGCCACCTGTGGTACTCCAGCGCGCAGTGCGAAGCCGGCCAGAGGCTGAGTGCGTCGTGGTAGCGCTGTGCCGTCTCCGCGTCGGGGAAGGCAGAGGCCGGGCTGCTCCACGATCGCAGGTGGTCCGCGACATAGCTGCTCGCGGCGCGTGAGAGCCGACGCTCCGGGACGAAGGGGGCCTGCATGGCGAGCAGGTGACCCAGGATGGCGAGCTGCCGCGGCCCGCGGACCGCGGACGCAAGCAGTGGAAGCATGACGAGCGGGTGGGGCGCGGAGACCGCGCAGAGCCCTTTCACCTCCCGCGGGTGCAGAGCGGCAGCCGCCCATCCGACGTACCCGCCCCAGCCCTGGCCGACGACGACCGCGCGCCGCTCACCCAGGGCCTTCACGACACCGGCGACGTCGTCGGCCAGAGTGACCGGGTCGTAGCCCCGCGGCGGCTTGTCGGACCCGCCGTACCCGCGAAGGTCCATGGCCACGGCGCGGTAGCCGTGTGCGGCCAGGACCGGCAGCTGCGCTCGCCAGCTCCACCAGAACTCCGGGAAGCCGTGCAGCATCAGGACCAGCGGCGCTGACGACCCGCGCTCGGGCGCCGACTCGACAACGTGGAACCGGGCCCCGTTGGCAGCAACGTACCTGTGCTGCCAGGGGCCCGGTATCTCGACGACTCCGGCCGGATCGGGGGGCAGGGCCACCGTGGCCGGCTAGTTCCGCTTGAGGAGGGTCTTGGTCTCCTGGGCCTGGCGGATCGCGCGCTCGGGTGCGCGCACCTTCTTGACTTTCCTCACGCCCACGTAGCCGAGCAGAGCCGCGATGAGGACGTAGGCGCCGAAGACGATGAGGAAGCACCACGCCAGGTGGAGGCCGGTCATGTGGAGGAAGTAGGCGAAGGCCACCGAGAGCATGATGATCGCGAGGACCGCGAGGAAGCCCGCCGCGGCGAACAGCCCGGCGCCGGTGCCACCGTTCTTGACGCTGATCTTGAGCTCGGACTTGGCGAGGGCGATCTCGTTCTGGACCAGGCTCGAGATGTCGCGGCTGGCGTCGGCGACGAGGCGCCCGATCGTCGGCTCCTCGGCGGTGACGGTAGCCGGGGTGCCGCTCGTCGGTTGCGCTTCGATGGCCATCGGTTCGTTCCTCGTCATCCTTCGTCCTTTCGCGGGAAGGCGTAGCTGGCGATCAGCGAGCTCCCGCCCCGGTGCGTGCCCCTGAGACTAGAGGACTAAACCCTGGGGTGGGGAGTGTGACCCGCGCGACGTGGCGTCAGGGACCTGCGGCGCTCAGGACACCCTGCGGGCGTTGTTGCGCCGCCGCAGGACGGCCGCGGCGAACACGGCCGCCACGAGCGAGCCGAGGAGAACTGCGGTCTTGGCGGCCTCCGCCTCCGCCGCCGAGTAGGAGAGTTCCGCCACGAGCAGCGCGACGGTGAACCCGACGCCGGCGAGCACAGCCACGCCGAGCACCTCACGCCAGGCGAGCTCTTCGTTCAGCTCCGCACGGGTGAACCGGGTGGTGAGCCAGGCGCCGGCCATGACCCCGAGCGGCTTGCCCACCACGAGACCGAGGACGACGCCGATGACGATCGGGTCGGTGAGGAACTCCGCGCTGGCGTCGACCGCGACGCCTGCCGACATGAGGGCGAAGAACGGCACCGCGACCCCGGCCGAGATCGGCGCCAGCCGGTGCTCGAGCCGCTCGGCGGGCGAGCGGCTCTCGTCGTCGTCGGGAAGGACCCGCGTGAGCATTCCGAGCGCCACGCCGGCGATGGTGGCGTGGACGCCGCTCTCGTACATGAACCACCAGGCGACGACGGCGACGGGCACGTAGAGCAGGGACGACCGGACCCGGAGGCGCTGCATGAGCGCGTAGCCCGCGAGCGCGGCGGCGGAGAGCAGCAGCGGGGTGAACGAGAGGTCGGAGGTGTAGAAGACCGCGATGATGACGATCACGATCAGGTCGTCCACGACGGCCAGCGTCAGGAGGAAGGCCCTGAGCTGCGTCGGGAGGGCCGACCCCACCACGGCGAGCGCAGCGAGGGCGAACGCGATGTCCGTGGCGGCGGGGATGGCCCAGCCACTCAGGTCACCCGTGTGCAGGTTGGCGACGGTGAAGAGGAGGGCCGGGAGTGCGACACCTGCGATGGCCGCCACGACCGGCACCATCGCGTCGGCCGGCTTCCGCAGCGAGCCCACGAGGAACTCCCGCTTGAGCTCGAGCCCGGCGATGAAGAAGAAGAGGGTGAGTGCGCCGTCCGCGGCCCAGTGCTGCATGTCGAGTCCGACCTGCGCGAAGGGCACCCATTGCCGGAGGCTGTCGTAGCTCTCGGCGAACGGCGAGTTGGCCCACACGACCGCGGTCGCCGCGGCTGCCAGCACGATCGCCCCGCCGATGGCCTCCTGGCGAAGGAGCTTCCCGACGAACGTGCTCTCGCCGAGCTCGGGATCGGGTAGGAACCTGGGGCGGCGGATGGTGGGGGTCACGCGCGGCACGTCCTCGGGTCGTCGGTCGGGCTTCGAATCGCCGACCAGACTTCCCGGCACACCATGGATCTCGAGCCCCCAGGCTACCGAACCTCCGGGCCCCAGCCGAATCCGTGGTGGCCCAGGGGTCGTCCCGCGAGGGTCAGCGCGGCCGCGCGGTCGTCGTACCGGGGTCGGGCTGCAGCGCCCGATGCGCGCACCTCCCACGGCAAACTGTCGCTTCCCACGGCAAGATCACCATGGGAAGCGACAGTTTGCCTGCATACCTTGGTAATTCGTCCCGCGCTACTCGTCGCCGGACTTGCCCCTCGACAGGCCCTCCTGGATCAGCGACATCACCGTGGAGTCGGCGAGCGTCGTGACGTCACCGACCTCGCGGTTCTCGGCCACGTCACGCAGCAGGCGGCGCATGATCTTGCCCGAGCGGGTCTTGGGGAGCTCCTGCACGACCATGATCTGCCGCGGCTTGGCGATCGCCCCGATCTCGTGGGCGACGTGGGCGCGCAGCTCCTGCACGATCTCCTCGCCGCCGTCGCCCGCGGACTCCCGCAGGATCACGAACGCGCAGACCGCTTGACCGGTCGTCTCGTCGGTCGCACCCACGACGGCCGCCTCGGCGACCTTCGGGTGGGAGACCAGGGCGGACTCGATCTCGGTGGTCGAGAGGCGGTGCCCCGAGACGTTCATGACGTCGTCGACACGGCCGAGGAGCCAGATGTCGCCGTCCTCGTCCTTCTTCGCGCCGTCGCCTGCGAAGTAGCGACCCGGGAACCGCGACCAGTAGGTGTCCTTGAACCGCTGGTCGTCACCCCACAGGGTGCGCAGCATCGCCGGCCACGGTTCGGTGAGGACCAGGTAGCCGCCGTGGCCGTTGCCGACCGGCGTGCCGGTGTCGTCGACCACCTCGGCCGAGACACCGGGGATCGGCGTCATGGCGGAGCCGGGCTTGCCCGAGGTGACACCGGGCAGTGGCGAGATCATGATCATCCCGGTCTCGGTCTGCCACCACGTGTCGACGATCGGGCAGCGGTTCCCGCCGATGTGCTCGCGGTACCACATGTACGCCTCGGGGTTGATCGACTCACCGACCGAGCCGAGCAGGCGCAGCGAG
>DASSMS010000050.1:0-8949 GCA_035688575.1 Nocardioidaceae bacterium | reverse complement strand
CGGGCGACGATGGCCGGGTCGTCGGGGTGCCCCATCACCCGTGCGGTGCCGGTGTGCCAGTCGGCACTCTCGGCTGCCGACGTCCCGGCCAGAAAGCCACCGGTCCCTGCGGCCGCCGCGATGGCCAGCGCGGCCAGCAGGTGCCGGACGATGCGCGTCACCTGGAGACCCAGCCTCAGAGGCGTGAGACGGAGAAGGTGAGGCCGAGGTCCGCGTCGTGTACGACGGACGCGGCCGGTGCGCCGTCGGGGCCGACCGACTCCACCTGCTCCACGTGCGCGGCCGCCTCACCGGGCGGGGTGAGCTCGCCTTCGTGCATCTCGACCGCGAGCACCTCGCCCGCGACGAGCGGACCGTTCTCGCGCAGCGCCGCCGCGGTCTCACCCTCGGCCTGCCAGGTGAGGACGATCCGGTCGCTCACGTCGAAGCCGCTGCTCTTGCGGGCCTCCTGGACCAGGCGGACGACCTCGCGGGCGAGCCCGGCGCGGACGAGCTCGGGGGTGAGCTCGAGGTCGAGCGCCACGGTCTCGCCCTGCTCGTTGACGACCGACCAGCCCTCACGGGGCCGCTCGGAGACGATGACCTCGTCGGCGAGCACCTCCACCTCCTCGCCGTCGACGACCACCCGGGCCTTGCCGTCGGCGTCGAGGGCGGCTGCGAGCTGGGCGGCGTCGGCGGCCGCGATGGCCTGCGCGACGTGCGGGGTCTGCTTGCCGAACCGCTTGCCGAGGGCGCGGAAGTTTCCCTTGGCCGAGTGGTCCACCAGGTCCGCCCCGGCCGACGACAGCGGCTCGAGCGCACCGACGTTGAGCTCGTCGGCCACCTCTGCACGAAGCTCCTCCGACAGCGCCGACCACGCGGCCGTGCCGACGAGGGCGCGGCGGAGCGGCTGACGGGTGCGGACCTTGGCGTCCGCCCGCGCGGCGCGGCCCAGCTCGACCAGGCGGCGGGAGAGGGCCACGGCCCGAGAGAGCTCTTCGTCGACCTCGCTCTCGTCGAAGGCCGGCCACGAGGCGAGGTGCACCGACTCGGGTGAGTCGGCACCCACCGGGCGCACGACGTCCTGCCACACCCGCTCGGTGATGAAGGGTGTCAGCGGAGCCATGAGCTTGGTCAGCGTCTCCAGCGTGCTGTGCAGGGTGGCCAGCGCCGCGGGGTCGCCGTCCCAGAACCGGCGGCGGGAACGGCGGACGTACCAGTTCGACAGGTCGTCCACGAACTGAGCGATCAGGTTGCCCGCGCGCTGGGTGTCGAAGTCCTCCAGCGCGTCGGTCACACCGCGGGTGAGCCGTGCGGTCTCCGCGTGCAGCCAGCGGTCGAGCACCGGACGCTCGGACACCGCCGGGGCGTCGCCGGACTCGGGGGACCAGGAGGCCGTCCGGGCGTAGAGCACGTGGAAGGCCACGGTGTTCCAGTAGGTCAGCAGGACCTTGCGCACGGTCTCCTGGATCGTGGCGTGGCCCACCCGGCGGGCCGCCCAGGGCGAACCCGAGGCGGCCATGAACCACCGCACCGCGTCGGCGCCGTGCTGCTCCATCAGCGGCATCGGCTCGAGGATGTTGCCGAGGTGCTTGGACATCTTCCGGCCGTCCTCGGCCAGGATGTGGCCCAGGCACAGGACGTTGCGGTAGGACGACTCGTCGAAGACGACCGTGCCGATCGCCATCAGCGTGTAGAACCATCCGCGCGTCTGGTCGATGGCCTCGCAGATGAAGTCGGCGGGGTAGGCCGCCTCGAACTTCTCGGCCGAGCCCGCGGCGTGCGGGTAGCCCCACTGCGCGAACGGCATCGAGCCGCTGTCGAACCAGGCGTCGATCACCTCCGGGACGCGCCGTGCCTGCGCACCACAGGCGGCTTCGCCCTCGCCGGTTGCCGGGCACGGGAAGGTCACCTCGTCCACGTAGGGCCGGTGCGGGTCGAGGTCGGACTGGTCTGTGCCGGTGAGCTCGGAGAGCTGCGCCAGCGACTCCACGCAGGTCTGGTGTCCCTCAGAGCATCGCCAGATCGGCAGGGGAGTGCCCCAGTAGCGGCTGCGCGAGAGGGCCCAGTCGATGTTGTTGTTCAGCCAGTCGCCGTAGCGGCCCCACTTGATCGTGTCGGGGTGCCAGTTGGTCCGCTCGTTCTCTCGCAGCAGCGCGTCCTTCACCGCGGTGGTCCGGACGTACCAGGACGGCTGGGCGTAGTACATCAGCGCGGTGTGGCAGCGCCAGCAGTGCGGGTAGGTGTGCTCGTAGGCGAGGTGGCGGAACATCAGCCCGCGGGCGTCGAGGTCCTTCACCAGGTCGGCGTCGGCGTGCTTGAAGAACTGACCGCCCACGAGCGGGATGGCGTCCTCGAAATGACCGTCGGGCCGGACCGGGGTGACCACCGGGAGCCCGTAGGACTTGCAGACTCTCATGTCGTCCTCGCCGAAGGCGGGGGACTGGTGCACGAGCCCGGTGCCGTCCTCGGTGGTGACGTACTCGGCGAGGACGACGTAGTGCGCGGCCGTGGGGAAGTCGACGAGCTCGAACGGCCGCTGGTAGGTCCAGCTCTCCATGGCCGTGCCCGGGACGGTCGCCTCGACGGTCCAGCCCTCGCCGAGGACCTGCTCGAACAGCGGCTCGGCCACCACCAGGGTCTCCCTGCCGTCGGTCGCGACGACGTAGTCCACGCCAGGGTGGACCGCCACGGCGGTGTTCGACACCAGCGTCCACGGCGTCGTGGTCCACACGAGCAGGCTCGCCCGGCCGGCGTACTCGCCGGAGGTCAGCGGGAACCGGACATACACCGACGGATCGGTGACGGTCTCGTAGCCCTGGGCCAGTTCGTGGTCGGACAGCCCGGTCCCGCAGCGGGGGCAGTACGGAGCGACGCGGTAGTCCTCGACGAGCAGCCCCTTGTCGAAGATCTGCTTGAGCGCCCACCACACGGACTCAACGTAGGAGGAGTCCATGGTGCGGTACGGGTCGTCGGTGTCGACCCAGTAGCCCATGCGCTCGGTCATCTCCTCGAAGGCGTCGACGTGGCGCAGCACCGACTCGCGGCATCGCGCGTTGAACTCCGCGACGCCGTAGGCCTCGATGTCGTTCTTGCCGGAGAAGCCGAGCTCCTTCTCGACCGCGAGCTCGACGGGTAGGCCGTGGCAGTCCCAGCCGGCCTTCCGCTCGACCCGGAAGCCCTGCATGGTCTTGAAGCGCGGGAAGACGTCCTTGAAGACGCGGGCCTCGACGTGGTGGGTCCCAGGCAGTCCGTTCGCGGTGGGCGGACCCTCGTAGAACGTCCAGGCGGGGCGGCTGCCGGCCGTGTCGAGCGACTTGTCGAAGATCTTGTTGTCGCTCCAGAACGCGAGGACCTCGTGCTCGAGCGCGGGCAGGTCCACCTGAGGCGGGACCGGGTTGTACTCACTCATCGAATGCGTCCTTCTCACCAATATCCACTGGCGAAGGGACGATCCCGGCCACTCCGGCCGGTCCCGCGGTACCACCCTCCTTGGCCGTCAGGCGCTCACGGTGCGCCGTCACGACCCTCTCGTAGGCCGTCGCTGCCGGTTCTACCCGTCCCGACCGGGACGCTCTTCCGGCGGCTCCGGGGTGATCTTCACCGCTGCCGACACCCCCGGGCTCACACCGTCCCCGGGTCGCTCGTGGCCGTGCAGGGGCTACTCGTCCCATCAACGCCTTGCGATCGCGGTCAAGTCTGCCAGACCGGGTGTGACACAGACACATCGGTTTTCGTTGCGGATTTGTTTGAAGCCTCGACTGTGAAGGCATATCCTCGCCGCACGCGTGTGGTGATCGCCACACATCCAGGCTGAATAGGGGGCCCTGGGGCCATGGCACGATCCACCGCGAAGAAGCTCGCAGGCAAGACGGCGGCAGCCGCCAAGAGGGTCACCTCCAGCGTGGCCCGCAAGTCCACCAAGACCACCGCGACGAAGACGTCCACGGCGAAGGGCACGGCCTCGACGACCAGGTCCGCCGCCGCGAAGCCCGCGTCGTCGAGCGCCAAGAAGGCCGCGGCGAAGAAGGCCCCTGCCAAGAAGTCCGCCGCCACGAAGGCGCCCGCGACCAAGACCTCCGCCAAGAAGGCACCGGCCACGAAGACCTCCGCCAAGAAGACGCCTACGACCAAGACGTCGACCACCAAGAAGACGAGCACCTCGAAGACGAGCACGAAGCCACCCGCGAAGAAGGCGACGAAGAAGGCACCTGTCAAGGCGACCAAGGTCGCTGCGAAGACCCCGGCCAAGACACCGCCGGCGACGAAGACTCCCGGCGCGAAGACCGCTGCGAAGTCAACGAAGACAAGCGCCACGTCCGGCGCTAAGAAGACGGCCGTGAAGAAGACCGCGGCCACCACGGCGGGCAAGGCGGCGTCGACGAGGACTGCCGTCAAGAAGAGCCCCGCGACCAAGGTGGCCACGAAGGCCCCTGCGTCCTCAAAGAAGGCTCCGGTGAAGAAGATGGCCCCGAAGAAGACCGCCGACAAGCTCGCCGTGAAGGCGGACGAGAAGCCGTGGACCGCCAAGGAGCTCGGCGAGGTCCGCAACGACCTCAACGCCGAGCGCGACCGGCTCCGCAACGAGCTGAACATGGCCGAGGTGGAGCTCGCCGACCTCATGCGGGACGCCGGTGACGGGGCGGGCAACGACCAGGCCGACGTCGGGTCCACCACCTTCGAGCGCGACCACGAGATGAGTCTGGCCAACAACGCGCGGGCGCTGCTCGCCCAGACCGAGCACGCCCTCGAGCGGATCGAGGACGGCAGCTACGGAGTCTGCGAGAGCTGTGGCCAGCCGATCGGCAAGATGCGCTTGATGGCCTTCCCGCGTGCGACACTGTGCCTGTCATGCAAGCAGCGCGAGGAGCGTCGCTGAACCACAGCGACAACACGAACACCGAGTCCACCACCCGTCTCAGCCGTCGTCACCTCTGGCTGTTCGCGGGCATCGCGGCGACCGCCTACGCGGTCGACGTGCTCACCAAGGTCCTCGCGGTCGAGCACCTCACCGGCGAGCCTCGGGTCCCGCTCGTCGGTGACCTCTTCGGGCTCTACCTGACCTACAACTCCGGTGCGGCGTTCAGCTTCCTGACCGGCCACACCGAGGTCCTGTCCGTGGTCGCCATCGTCGCGACCGTGGTGGTCCTGTGGACCGCCCGCCGCCTGGGCAGCACGGGATGGGCGATCGCCCTGGGCTTCCTGCTCGGCGGGGTGGCCGGCAACCTCACCGACCGGCTGCTGCGCGAGCCCGGGTTCCTGCGGGGGCACGTCGTCGACTTCTTCATGCTGCCGAACTTCCCGGTGTTCAACGTGGCCGACATCTGCATCAACATCGCGGCCGGCACGATCATCCTCCAAGCGGTGCGCGGGGTCAGCGTCGACGGCAGCCGTCACGAGGACGCCTCTGACGGCCGGCCTGACGATGCCGGAGAGGCCCCCGTCCCGTGAGCACCTTCCTCGAACCGAGCGGGGGGTCGGAGTACCGCACGCTCACCGTTCCCGACGGCCTCGCGGGGGAACGCCTCGACGCCGCCCTGGCCAGGTTGTTCGGGTTCTCCCGCAGCCGGGCGGCCGAGCTCATCGCAGCAGGCAACGTGACGCTCGACGGCGAGGCCACCACCAAGTCCGAGCGGGTCCCTCCCGGCGCCCTCCTCGAGGTGGAGATCCCTGCTCTCGTGGACCCGGTCGCGGTCGTCCCCGAGACCGTCGAGGGCATCTCGATCGTCCACGACGACGAGTCGATCGTCGTCATCGACAAGCCGGTCGGGGTGGCGGTCCACCCGAGCCCCGGCTGGACCGGGCCGACCGTCGTGGGCCACCTCGCCGGCGCAGGGTTCCGGATCGCCACGAGCGGCGCCGCCGAGCGGCAGGGCATCGTGCAGCGGCTCGACGTCGGTACGTCGGGGGTCATGGTGATCGCCAAGAGCGAGCACAGCTACTCGGTGCTGAAGAACGCCTTCCGTCACCGCACCGTCGACAAGACCTACCACGCCCTCGTGCAGGGGCACCCTGACCCGCTGCGCGGGACGGTGGACGCGCCGATCGGCCGCCACCCCAAGTACGACTACAAGTTCGCGGTGATGGCGGGTGGCCGCGACAGCGTCACCCACTACGAGACCCTCGAGGCGCACCGGTTCGCGAGCCTCCTGGAGATCCACCTCGAGACCGGCCGCACCCACCAGATCCGCGTGCACATGGCGGCGCTCAAGCACCCGTGCGTCGGCGACATCACCTATGGCGCCGACCCGGTCCTCGCCAGGCGGCTGGGCCTGGAGCGGCAGTGGCTGCACGCCGTACGCCTGGGCTTCCACCACCCGGAGACCGGCGAGTACGTCGAGTACGAGTCGCCGTACCCCGAGGACCTCAAGCGTGCGTTGGACATCATCCGCGACGAGGTCTGACCCGTGACCGTCTCCGGCTCGACCGACGAGGGGGCGGACCTGGTCCTGCGTCCGGCGGCCTCGGACGATGCCGCGACGCTGGCTGACCTGTTCATCGCGGCACGCGAGGCCGCCTACCCGTCGATGCCGCACAGCGTCCACACCGTCGAGGAGACCCACGAGTGGTTCCGCGGACTGCTCACCGGCGGCCGGGAGACCTGGGTGGCGGAGGAGGCCGGGGGAGTGGTCGGCTACCTCGTCCTCGACCCGGCGTGGCTGGACTCGATCTACGTGCGGCGCGACCTCGTCGGACGTGGCATCGGGTCGGTGCTCCTCGACCTGGCGAAGAGCCTGCGCCCGCAGGGCTTCGGGCTCTGGGTCTTCCAGAGCAACGAGGGTGCGCAGCGGTTCTACCGCCGTCACGGCCTCGTCGAGATCCGGCGTACCGACGGGGCGGACAACGAGGAGCACGAGCCCGACATCGAGATGGCCTGGCTGGGCACCGACCCTGTCTCCGCACTGCGCAGGAGGGTCGACGCCGTCGACGAGGAGCTCGCCTCCCTCCTCGACCGACGAGCCCTCCTCACCGCGCTGATCCAGGGGCAGAAGGAGGTGCCCGGGCACGAGGGACGCGACCCGCGCCGTGAGGCGGAGATCGCGGCCCGGATGGCGCAGGCGGCTCCCCACCTCGGCCAGGACCGCATCGGGCGGATCATGCACGTGGTGATCACCGAGAGCCTGGACGCAGCGCAGGACTCCTAGCGCCGCGAGCACCAGCTGAAGAAGGCCCCGTCCGTCGGGGCCGGCGGGAGTGTCGGTGGGCTCTGAGAGCCTTCGGGAAGGTCGATCCGCGGGTCTGCACGATCGCGATGGCCGGGTGCCGTAGGCTGACACCTCTTCCCCAGGAGCTTGGCCGTGGTCACCCTCGGTCGGCCGCTGCGTGTCCGTGTCGGGTTGGAAGGGGCGAGAAGCCACCAATGTCAGTCGGGTCCGGTGCCAACGACTCCTTCGTGCACCTCCATGTGCACACCGAGTACTCCATGCTCGACGGCGCCGCCCGCCTTGGCGCGCTGACCGAGCGGGCAGCAGAGCTCGGGATGCCCGCGGTGGCCATGACCGACCACGGCAACGTCTTCGGCGCCTACGAGTTCTACAAGAAGGCCAAGGCGGCCGGGATCAAGCCGATCATCGGCATCGAGGCCTACTTCAGCCCCAACATCTCCCGCTTCGACAAGCGCGGGGTCAACTTCTACGACGGCGGCTCCGACGACGTCTCCGCCCGGGGTGCCTACACCCACATGACCCTGCTCTCGGAGAGCACCGAGGGCATGCACAACCTCTTCCGGCTCTCCACCGGGGCCTGGCGCGACGGCTTCTTCAAGCACCCTCGCATGGACCGCGAGCTCTTGGCCCAGCACGGCAAGGGCATCATCGGCACCACCGGCTGTCCCTCCGGCGAGGTCCAGGTCCACCTCCGCTACGGCAACTACGAGGCGGCCCGGCAGGCAGCGGGGGACTTCCAGGACATCCTCGGCCGGGAGAACTACTTCCTGGAGCTGATGGACCACGGTCTCGACATCGAGAACCGGGTCCGTGACGGACTGCTGCGGCTCGCGAAGGACCTGCAGATCCCGCTGCTGGCCACGAACGACTCCCACTACGTCAACCGGGAGGACGCGAAGTCTCAAGAGCACCTGCTGTGCATCAACTCGGGCAGCACGATGGACATCCCGGCCGGTGACGGCCCCGGCCAGCGCTTCGCGTTCAGCGGCGACGGCTACTACATCAAATCGGCGCAGGAGATGCGCGCACTGTGGGCCGACAAGTACAACCTGCGGGAGGCGTGCGACAACACGCTGCTCATCGCTGAGCGCTGCGACGTCTCGTTCACCGAGCGCGCCGGCGCCTACATGCCGCGCTTCCCCTGCCCGCCCGGGGAGAACGAGGACTCCTGGCTGGTCAAGGAGGTCGAGAAGGGCCTCCACTTCCGCTACCCGAACGGTATTCCCGACGAGGTCCGCAAGCAGGCGGAGTTCGAGCTCGGCGTGATCACCCAGATGGGTTTCCCCGGCTACTTCCTCGTCGTCGCCGACTTCATCAACTGGGCCAAGGACAACGGCATCAGGGTCGGCCCGGGCCGCGGCTCCGGTGCCGGCTCGATGGTCGCCTACGCAATGCGGATCACCGACCTCGACCCGTTGCAGCACGGCCTGATCTTCGAGCGGTTCCTCAACCCCGACCGTGTCTCGATGCCCGACTTCGACATCGACTTCGACGAGCGCAGACGCGGCGAGGTCATCAAGTACGTCACCGAGAAGTACGGCGACGACCGGGTCTCCTACATCGTCACCTACGGCACCATCAAGGCAAAGCAGGCGGTCAAGGACTCCTCACGGATCCTCGGCTACCCGTTCGCGATGGGCGACCGGATCACCAAGGCGATGCCGGCCGCGGTGATGGGGAAGGACATCCCGCTCAAGGACATCTTCGACCCCGAGCACAAGCGCTTCGGGGAGGGAGGCGAGTTCCGCAGCCTCTACGAGGCCGACAACGACGTGAAGCGCGTCGTCGACACGGCCATGGGCAT
>DASSMS010000079.1:0-15464 GCA_035688575.1 Nocardioidaceae bacterium | reverse complement strand
TCGACGACTGCGCGTTCCCGACACTGGCCGGCATCGAGATCGGCGACGACGCGGACAAGGTCTTCGACGGCGCGAACCTCGCGCTGCTCGTCGGCGCCCGGCCCCGCACCAAGGGCATGGAGCGCGGCGACCTGCTCGAGGCGAACGGCGCGATCTTCACCGCGCAGGGCAAGGCCCTCAACGAGGTCGCGGCCGACGACATCCGCATCGGCGTGACCGGCAACCCGGCGAACACCAACGCGCTGATCGCGATGACGAACGCCCCCGACATCCCGCGCGAGCGCTTCTCGGCCCTCACCCGGCTCGACCACAACCGCGCGATCTCGCAGCTGGCCGCGAAGACCGGCGCGAAGGTCACCGACATCAAGAGGATGACGATCTGGGGCAACCACTCCGCGACCCAGTACCCCGACATCTTCCACGCCGAGATCGCCGGCCGGAACGCCGCCGAGGTCGTGGGTGACCAGGCCTGGATCGAGAACGACTTCATCCCGACCGTCGCCAAGCGCGGCGCCGCGATCATCGAGGCCCGCGGTTCCTCGTCCGCCGCGAGCGCCGCCTCTGCCACCATCGACGCCGCCCGCGACTGGCTGCAGGGCAGCCCCGAGGGCGACTGGGTCTCGATGGCGGTCGTGTCCGACGGCTCCTACAGCGTCCCCGAGGGCCTGATCTCCTCCTTCCCCGTCACCACCAGGAACGGCGACTGGGAGATCGTCCAGGGCCTGGAGATCGACGACTTCTCGCGCGGCAAAATCGACGCGAGCACCGCGGAGCTCGCCGAGGAGCGCGCGGCCGTGAAGGAGCTCGGCCTGATCTGAGCCGCCCCTGGCTTCGAGACGTCGTTGTCGTCCACGTGGACGGCAACGACGTCTCTTCTTGTCCCTGGCCTGTCGTTCGGATCCACATGGACGGGAAGCAATGGGGCTCAGCCGCGAGACGGGTCGACGCAGGGTCAGGACGGCTGGTCGGGTACGACGACCGCCAGCACGATCAGGGCGAGGCCCGCGAGCAGCAGCATCACCACGTCGGAGGGCTTGCGACGGACCCGCAGCATGCCGGACTGCCGCTCGGGGAGCACGAGCCGGGCCGACCCGCCGATGAGCAGACCGATCCCCATCCACACGATGCCGGTG
This sequence comes from Nocardioidaceae bacterium, assembly GCA_035688575.1. Classification (GTDB taxonomy): domain Bacteria; phylum Actinomycetota; class Actinomycetes; order Propionibacteriales; family Nocardioidaceae; genus Nocardioides_C. Next base: position 14,331 of record DASSMS010000079.1, on the reverse strand, counting down.
CGCCACGCGCCGGCCACCGTGATCGCGAGACCCGTCAGGGCGGTGGCCACGACCACCAGGTACACGGCCCCGCCGAGGGTCTGAGGCCGGCGCTCCGCGCTCTCTTCCGTGGTCACGCCCGGACTCAGCCGGTGACCGACTGCTCGGCGGACTGCACGATGTTCGACAGGAGCATCGCGCGGGTCATCGGGCCCACCCCGCCGGGGTTCGGCGAGACCCAGCCCGCGACGTCGTACACGTCGGGCGCCACGTCGCCTGCGATCTTGCCCTCCGCGTCCCGGGAGACACCCACGTCCAGCACCGCCGCACCCGGCTTGACCATGTCCCCGGTGATGATGCCGGTGACCCCGGCCGCCGCGACGACGATGTCGGCCCCGCGCACGTGCTTGGCGAGGTCGACGGTCCCCGTGTGGCAGAGGGTGACCGTCGCATTCTCGCTACGGCGCGTGAGCAGGAGGCCGAGCGGGCGGCCTACCGTCACGCCGCGGCCGACGATGCACACCTCCGCACCCGCGATCGGCACCTCGTGGCGTCGCAGCAGCTCGACGATGCCGTTGGGCGTGCACGGGAGCGGCGCATCCTTGCCGAGCACGAGCCAGCCGAGGTTCGTGGGATGCAGGCCGTCGGCGTCCTTGGCCGGGTCGATCAGGCCGAGGATGTGGTTCTCGTCCATGTGCTTGGGCAGCGGCAGCTGGACGATGTAGCCGGTGCAGGCCGGGTCCTCGTTCAGCCGGGCGATCGCGTCCTCGACCTGGGACTGGGGGGCGTCCTCGGGCAGGTCCACGCGGATGGAGTGGATGCCGACCTCGGCACAGTCGCGGTGCTTGCCCGCGACGTACCACCGGCTTCCGGGGTCGTCTCCCACGAGGACCGTCGCCAGCCCTGGGACCACGCCCTGCTCGCGCAGCTTGGTCACCCGTTCGGTGAGCTCCGCCTTGATCGTCGAGGCGGTATTCTTCCCGTCGAGAATCTGTGCCGTCACGCCACCCATCCTGTCATTGCCCGGGTCGTCGTCCGGTCACCCGGCCCGTCACCGAGGTCGTCGCCCGAGGTCGTCCTCGGTAGTGGTCAGTGGAAGAAGTGTCGTGTGCCGGTGAGGTACATCGTGACCCCGGCCGCACGCGCTGCCTCTATGACCTCCTCGTCGCGGACGGACCCACCCGGCTGCACGACCGCCTTCACTCCCCCGTCGAGGAGGATCTGGAGCCCGTCGGGGAACGGGAAGAACGCGTCCGAAGCCGCGACCGACCCCGAGGCACGCTCCCCCGCACGCGAGACGGCGAGGCGTGCCGAGTCGACGCGGTTGACCTGACCCATGCCCACACCGACGGAGGCACCGTCCGAGGCGAGCAGGATGGCGTTCGACTTCACCGAGCGACACGCCTTCCACGCGAACGACAGGTCTGCGAGGACCTTGTCCGATGCGGGGTCTCCCGCCACGAGCCTCCACGAGGACGGGTCGTCCCCGCCTCCCTCGACGGAGGCGTCCACCGCGTCACGGGCCTGGAGCAGGAGGCCGCCGGAGACCGGCCGCATCTCGACGCCGCCTCGCTCGAGGGGTGCGCACTGGATGATGCGGATGTTCTTCTTGCTGCTGAGGACCTCGACGGCGCCGTCCTCGTACCCGGGAGCCACGACGACCTCGGTGAAGATCTCGGCGACCTGCTCGGCCATCGCCTTGCTGACCGGAACGTTCGTCGCGATGACGCCGCCGAACGCCGACAGCGGGTCGCAGGCGTGTGCCTTGCGGTGCGCCTCCGCCACGTCCGCCCCGACCGCGATCCCGCAGGGGTTCGCGTGCTTGATGATCGCGACCGCCGGCTCGTCGAAGTCGTACGCCGCCCTGCGCGCCGCGTCGGCGTCGACGTAGTTGTTGTAGGACATCTCCTTGCCGTGCAGCTGGGTCGCCTGGGCGAGACCGGGCTGGGGGGCGTAGCCGTTGGTGTAGAGCGCGGCCCGCTGGTGGGGGTTCTCGCCGTAGCGGAGCACCGCGCTCTTGTCCCAGGTCGCACCCACCCAGGCCGGGAACCCAGTGCCCTCGGAGGTGTCGGTGAGGACGTTCCCCATCCAGCTCGCGACCGCCACGTCGTAGGTGGCGGTGTGGACGAACGCCTCGGCGGCGAGAGCCTGCCGCTCCTGCAGGGTGAAGCCCCCGCGCTCCACGGCGGCGAGGACGTCGGAGTACCTCGCGGGGGAGGTCACGATCGCCACGCTCGGGTGGTTCTTCGCGGCGGCGCGGACCATCGACGGCCCGCCGATGTCGATCTGCTCCACGCACTCGTCGGGCGAGGCGCCGGAGGCCACCGTCTGGGTGAACGGGTAGAGGTTCGACACCACCAGGTCGAACGGCTCGATGCCGAGTTCCTCGAGCTGCGCGCGGTGGGAGTCCAGGCGCAGGTCGGCGAGGATGCCGGCGTGCACCTTCGGGTGCAGGGTCTTCACCCGGCCGTCGAGGCACTCCGGGAAGCCGGTGAGCTCCTCGACCTTGGTCACGGGCACCCCGGCCTCGGCGATCCGGCCGGCGGTCGACCCGGTCGAGACGATCGCGACGCCGGCACGGTGCAGGCCGGTGACGAGCTCCTCGAGCCCGGTCTTGTCGTAGACCGACACGAGTGCCCGCCTGATCTGTCGCTGACCGTCCTCTGGCTGTTGGGTCGTCACTTGCCGAACCGGACCTTCCTGTCGGTGATGGTGAATCCTTCTCGGGCCATCCGGCCCACGCACGTCACGAGCATCTCGCGCTCGGCGACCTTGATCCGCTCGTGGAGCGACGCGACGTCGTCGTCGTCCTCGACCCGGACCACGGTCTGCTCGATGATCGGCCCGGTGTCGACACCCGCGTCGACCACGAAGAGAGTCGCCCCGGTGACCTTCACGCCGTAGGCGAGGGCGTCCCCGGGACCGTTCATACCGGGGAACGACGGCGACAGCGCGGGGTGGGTGTTCACGCAACGGCCGCCGAACACGTCGAGGAATGCCTCCCCAGCGAGCTTCATGAAGCCCGCGAGCACGACCAGGTCCGGCTCGTGCTCCTGGCAGGCGGTGGTCAGCGCACGGTCCCACTCGGCCCGGGTCTCGAAGTCCTTGACCCTGAGCACGAAGGTGGGGATCCCGGCCCGCTCCGCGCGGGCGAGTCCCTCGATGCCATCGCGGTCCGCGCCGACGGCGACCACGCGGACGCCGTACGCCGGGTCCTGGGCGGCGTCGATCAGGGCCTGGAGGTTCGTCCCGGCGCCGGACACGAGCACGACCACCCGCGCGGGTCGGCGCGGAGGCTGGGACACGGGGCGGCCCTGGCCGCTCGGCGTGGTGGGGGGCACGGGCACAGGCTACCGAGGCCGGTTGCCCTCACCCCGCCGCGGTCCCGGGCCCGGACCGCTCCCTGGCCGAGCGGCGGCGCGACCGCCATGCAGCCAGGACCCCGCCGACCAGCCCGCCACCGCCCAGAGAGACGCCGGCAGCGAGCAGGACGCCCCAGGTGTCGGCCCCGACGTCGGTCATCCTGCCGGGGCCGGCCGAGCCGCCCGCGAGCGCGGCGAGCAGCGTGAGGAGCACCGCCGCGAGCAGGCCGGCACCCAGACCGCGCAACGCCCCGGCGTCGTACCGCCCCACCGGGACGAGCCGCACGACCAGGACCATCGCGACGGCCGCCAGGAGCACGGGCACGCCGAGCAGGGCGGTGGTCCACGCCGGGGTGGCGCCGTCTCCCGGTAGGGCTGCGAGCAGGGGGAAGGCAGGCACGGGCCCGATCATCACCATCGTGGGCGAGACCACCGTGCCTGTGCCGAGGGCGAAGCCCGGCCCGAGCAGGTAGGTCCCGCCCAGGACCACGGCGTTGGGGACGAAGAGGATGCCTACGACTGTGTACATGAGGCCGCCCGGGCCGTCGGCGTGCAGGCGCGACAGGACGGTCGCCGCCGTGCCGAAGTCCGTGATCAGCGCAGCGGCGACCAGGAAGCTGCTCGCGGCCAGCATCAGCAGCAGCGTCGCGGCGGCGCCGGCCAGGACCGAGCGAGCCGAGGCAGGCATGGTCGCGAGGAGCCGGCGCGCCTGCCCTGTGCCCACGAGCACCCCCGCGCCGCCGGCGACGAGCGACAGTATGAGACCGCCCGCGAGCGCACGCATGAGCCCGGACTCGGCTCTCGGGTCGGCGGCGAGGACCGCGGTGACCATGGCGACGACGGCGTAGACCGTGGCCTGGAGACCGGCCCCTCGCAGGACTCGGCGAAGCTCGCCCGCGGCACTCCTGGCGTCGGAGATGGCAGCCGCCCACCTGCCGCACCGGTAGGACACGTAGCCGCACAGCAACGTCAGACCCAGGGGCAGCACCGTGACAGTCGCGGCGTCGAGGCGGAGACCGGCGCCGTGGGCGAGAAGCCATGCGTCGGCGCCGACGCGCATCGCGTCCCTGGTGTCGCCGTACCTGCCTGCGTCGGCGGCGAACCATCCGGCCAGGGCGACGGCTCCCGCGAGCAGGAGCGTCGAGCCGGCCGAGAGCACCCCGCCGACCACAGCGGTCAGCGCCAGCGGTCGCCCGGAGAGTCGCCCTCCGGCGGGCGGAGAGGTACGGCGGGCAGCGGGGCTGATCACGTCGGTCATCGTTGGCGATCTTCCTCGACCGCGCGGCGCCGATCACGCTGCCACGCCGCCGCGCGACGGGCATCACACGGATCCATCCCTCACCCGGAGGTTCAGGGACACGCACGGACGGGTACCGTTCCGGGTTGGTCGTCATGGCAGGAGGTCCGATTCGATGCGCGCGGAGGAGCAGTTCGACTCCTTCTACCTGAAGACGCGGCGTGCCCTCGTCCATCAGACGTTCGCGCTGACCGGTGACCTCACCGCGGCCGATCGCGCGGTCCGCGACGCCTTCGTGGCCGCGTGGCACCACTGGCGGAAGGTCAAGACCCAGGACGACCCGCGGGACTGGGTCCGTCCACGTGCCTGGGCCCTGGCCCAGCGGCGGCACACGGCGAGGCTGTGGCAGCGGACCAGGACCCTCTCAGGCCAGGACCGTGCCGTCCTCGACGCGCTGCACAGGCTTCCGGTCGCCGAGCGCCGCGCCCTGCTCATGGCCGAGCTCGCCGGGGTGCCCCTCGACGTCGCGGCACGCGAGCTGAACGTCACGCAGGAGGCCCTCCAGAGCCAGCACCGGTCGGCCGCCGCTGCGTTCGCCGAGGCTCTCGGCATCGAGCCCTCGTCGGTCCGCGGACCCCTGATGGCCCTGGGAGAGGCAGCGGGCAAGGTCTCGCTCCCCCGAGCAGCGGCGATCCGTCGCGAGGGCCGCAGCCGGCGCCGTACCCACACCCTCGTCGCCGCGGCAGCGGCCACCTTCCTCGCTGTCGGCACGGGTGCGTTCGCCCACGAGCCGGACGGCGGCACGACCGAGGCTGGGTCTCCGGTCGCCGCACCCGAGGCCGAGCCGACCCAGCGGGGTGTCCCCGAGGAGGACTCCGCGCTGCCGTCGGCGGACGACCTGCTCGAGGCCGAGGACGTGAGCCGGCTCGACCCGAAGGGCAGGTGGCAGGTCGCGGACACTCACGACAACACCAGCGGCGAGGGCCTCAACTACGTCTGCCAGCAAGAGCGCTTCGCCGACCCCGAGGGACTCGCGACCATCGTCCGCGAGCTCGAGACGAGCGGGGACCGGCCGGTGCGTTCGGTGGTCCAGTCGGTCGAGATCTCCGACGGCGAGGACGAGGCCGCGGCGAGCTACAGCACCGTGCTCTCCTGGTTCGCCGGGTGCGAGGGCGGCGAGGTGCACCTGCGCCGCACCTTCGACGTCGCGGGGGTGGGCGACCGTGCGACGCTCCTCGAGCTCGACTCCTGGTCGCGGCCGCGGAGGACGTACTCGGTGGCCGTCGCCCAGGTGGGTCAGGTCGTGACCACCGCCGTCGTGAAGGCGGAAAGCGGCAGCGCACCTCGCGCGGTCGCGGTGGGCAAGCTCCTGGCCACCGCCGGAAGGGCGATCTGCGAGCGCGCCGGCAGCAACGACTGCGACGGCCGTCCCGGCCTCGAGCCAGCGCCACCCGCACCTTCGGGCGAGACAACGGGGATCCTCGCCACTGTTGACATACCGCCGCTGACCGGCGTCGTCCAGCCTTGGGTCGGCACCGAGCCCGCCCCCACGGCGAGCGGCCCGGAGTGGGCACCCAGCAAGTGCGGCCGTGTCGACTTCCGCAATGCGGGCGCGGTGGGTGGCCGAACTCGGACCTTCCTGGTCCCCGAGGCTCGCCTGCCGGATCGGTTCGGGCTGACCGCGAGCTACGGCACGTTCAAGAGCGACAAGGCCGCCTCCGCGTTCATGCGCGATGTGCGCGGAAGCTTCGCCGGCTGTGAGGACCGGGACCTCGCGACGGAGGTGGAGCCTTCGGCGTCCTTGCGGGAGGGCCGGCTCGACGGCTCGACCTGGCGCCTGCACACCGAGCTCTCGGAGAGCCGCGAGGTCACCTACGACGTGGGGTTCGTACGTCGCGGCAACTTCGTCGCCAAGCTCACGTTCGTTCCGGGCGAGGACGGTGCGGACCTGCCGCCGGGGGCGTTCCGGGCGCTGACGGTTCGCGCCGGGCAGCGTCTCGCCGAGCTCGACTGAGCACTAAGGTCGGCTCATGACCGACCTGCCTGCGCGCTCCAGAGCGCTCGAGCTCGATGCCGGGAGCCCCCTCCGTGAGAGGCGCGAGCTGTTCTCCCTGCCCGAGGGCACGGTGTACCTGGACGGCAACTCGCTGGGCGCTCTCCCCCGCACGGTGCCGGAGCGGATCAGCCGGGTAGCAACGGAGGAGTGGGGCCGCGACCTCATCGCCTCCTGGAACACCGCCGACTGGATCGGCCTCCCGCGCCGTGTCGGGGACCGGGTCGCCGACCTGCTCGGGCTGCCGGAGGGCTCGGTCTGGGTCAGCGACAGCACCAGCGTGAGCCTGTTCAAGACGATGGTGGCCGCCTGCCGGCTCCAGCCGGGGCGTGACGTGATCGTCGTGGAGAGCGGCACCTTCCCGACGGACGGCTACATGGCAGCGAGTGTGGCCCGGATGCTCGACCTGGAGCTGCGCTGGGCCGACTCAGGAGACGTGGAGGAGTCCTTCGACGAGCGCGTGGCGCTGGCCTGTCTGACCCACGTGGACTTCCGCACCGGGGCGATGTTCGACGCAGCAGCGGTCACGGCGGCGGCTCACGCGGCGGGGGCGCTGATGCTCTGGGACCTCTGCCACACCGCGGGCGCGGTTCCCGTCGACCTCGTCGCCGCGGAGGCCGACTTCGCGGTCGGCTGCACCTACAAGTACCTCAACGCCGGGCCGGGCTCGCCTGCGTTCATGTACGTCGCGCCACGGCACCAGGACGCGATCGACCAGCCGCTCTCGGGCTGGATGGGGCACGCCCGGCCCTTCGACATGGAGCTCGCGTACGAGCCCGTGAAGGGAGTCGGCCGGCTCGCTTCGGGCACACCGCCGGTCCTCGCCCTCTCGGCGCTCGACGCGGCCCTCGACGTGTTCGACGGAGTCGACCCCGCGGACCTGCGTGCGACGTCGCTCTCCCTCACCGACTACTTCATCGAGCTGGTCGACGTACGCCTGCCCGGGGTGTTCGAGGTCGTGACCCCCCGCGAGCACGAACGACGCGGCAGCCAGGTCTCCCTACGCCATGAGCAGGCCTACGGCATCGTGCAGGCACTCATCGCGCGGCAGGTGGTCGGCGACTTCCGCACACCGGACGTCGCGCGGTTCGGGTTCGCGCCGCTCTACGTCACGCACGCGGACGTCTACGACGCGGTCGACCACCTGGCAGCGGTCATGGAGGGTCGGGAGTACGACCGGAAGGAGTACGCCACCCGTAACCGCGTCACCTGAAACTTCCCCGGCCTCGTGTGCAACCGAACCGGGCCGGGACGCGTAGACACTCCAGGACGGCCACGAGGCCGACGCAGATAAAACAAGGGGTCATTCATGGACGCGGAGGAGTTCGACGACTTCTACACCGCGTCCTTCGACCGGCTGGTGGCACAGGTCTACGCCATGGTCGGCGACCGCGACGAGGCGCAGGAGTGCGTCCAGGAGGCGTTCGTCCGGGCCTGGTCGCACCGCCGGCAGCTGGCGCAGGCTCGCGCCCCCGAGGCCTGGGTGCGTACGACGGCCTACCGGCTCGCCGTGAGCCGATGGCGGCGAACCGTCCTGTCGCGTCGGTCGCCCGACCGTGCTCTGCAGCACCGGTCGCACGGTGTCGACCCTGGTCCTGACCACGTGGCGCTGGTGGCGGCGCTCGCTCAGCTTCCGGAACCACAGCGGCGCGCGATCGTGCTCCACCACATGTGCGACCTCCCGGTCTCCGCTGTCGCGGCCGAGATGGGTGCCCCCGAGGGGACCATCAAGGCCCGGCTCAGCCGGGGACGTGCCGCTCTGCTGTCCCTCCTCGACGAAGGGCCCAGCGGACTCACGGAAGGAGCGAGCCATGCGTGACCCGCTCGACGAGCTGAAGAACCTGTACGGCGCGACCGGGGAACCACCTCTCCCTTCTGCCGATGTCCGGCGTCGCGGCGACCGGATGCGCCGCAGGCGGATGGCGTTCCAGGCCCTGGGCGTTGCGGCGGCCGTGGTCGCGGTCGTGTCCGGCGGCGCCCTCGTCACCGGCGACCTCAACGGATCCACTCCATCACCGGGCCCCGCCACGCAGTCGCCGTCACCGGGTCCGCAGTCCACGGCGCCGCCGAGCGGGGGGCCCGCCCCGCCGGGCGGCTGGCTCACCGAGATCCCGGCCGGGTTCGCGCTCGGCGACGGGCTGCCGGAGCCAGATGGCGAGGCCGGCCCCGTCAAGCTCGACGGCGACAGCCGGTCGCCGTGGGTGCTCGACCCCTGCAGGGAGCGCCCCGAGGTCGAGCTCCGCGCCGACTACCTCGGGATCACGCAGCGGGTCCCCGCCGGCTTCCACCAGCGGCAGCTCGCCGTCTACTGGGACGACGAGACTGCTGCGGAGGTGATGGCCGGTTTCGCGGAAGAGCTCCAGCGGTGCCCCAACCAGCAGAACCTCGACGAGCCCGGCGGTGGGTTCACTGAGGACGTCTGGACGGAGTACGGCGGCGACCTGGACTCGGGTGACGAGAGCTTCACGATCGTCCGCCACCTGGAGCAGAGCGGGATGCGCATGACCCCGGCCGTGCACTACGCCGCGGTCCGGGTCGGGAACGCCGTGCTCGTGTCCGCCTACGGCGCCGAGTTCGGAGCGTCCCAGCCGGAGCAGATCAAGCAGGCCCTAGAAGGGCCCAGCGCCGCTGTAGCAGCGATCGCCGACCGGATGTGTGTCTTCGCGACGGACCCCTGTGCGCAGCCGGTCGAAGGCGTCGACGCGCCCGAGGCCGCGGACGCGGTGCCGGGGTATGTGCTCGACGTGGAGACGCTCCGGGACGTCACCGGGCTGGAGCGGTGGCAGCCGGTGGACGACAGTGAGTGGGGAGGCATCCTGTGCGCCAAGGACTCGACCGAGGCCCTCGCGGGCAACCGCACGGACACGAGCCGGTTCGCGGTGCTCACGCGCGGCAAGGTGCGGGCGACGGCCATCGTCCAGGTGCTCGGCTTCACGCCCAGCACCTGGCGGTCCGCCGGCTACGAGACGGCGGCCGGATGGCTGGCCTCCTGCGTCGACACGGTCGACGACAGTCACCGCATCGTGTCGGCGGGCGAGGCGTACGGCCCGCTCCACACGGGCGAGTCTGCCCACGGGCCGATGTCCTGGCGGAGCGTGATGAGCAGCGCCCCGGAGATCTGCGAGGAGTGCGACGCCGCCTGGAACAACCACCAGGGAGTCGCCCTGACCCCCAGACGACTGGTGCTTGTCCAGGTCTCCTACGCAGGCGACATGCAGGGCTCGGTGGACGAGAGCGGCAGCCCCATGCCCGAGCTGCTCCGGGCGGCGGCGAAAGCTGCGAGCGACCGCTGAGCACGAGGACGTGAACGACGAAGGCCGCCGCACCCGAGGGGTACGGCGACCTTCGTGGCTGTCGAGGTCGAGGACCCTCAGAGGCTCTCGAGGACCTCGCGCATGAGCTGGGCGGTCTCGGACGGCGTCTTGCCGACCTTCACGCCCACGGCCTCGAGGGCCTCCTTCTTGGCCTGCGCGGTGCCCGAGGACCCGGACACGATGGCGCCGGCGTGGCCCATCGTCTTGCCCTCCGGCGCGGTGAACCCGGCGACGTAGCCGACGACCGGCTTGGTCACGTTGTCCTTGATGTAGTCGGCGGCCCGCTCCTCCGCGTCCCCACCGATCTCACCGATCATCACGATCGCGTCGGTCTCGGCGTCGTCCTGGAACGCCTTGAGGCAGTCGATGTGCGTCGTACCGATGATCGGGTCGCCACCGATGCCGACGGCGGAGGAGAAGCCGAAGTCCCGCAGCTCGTACATCATCTGGTAGGTCAGCGTGCCGGACTTCGACACGAGGCCGATGCGGCCGCCCTTGCTGATGTCGGCGGGGATGATGCCGGCGTTGGACTTGCCGGGGCTGATCAGGCCGGGGCAGTTCGGGCCGATGATGCGAGTGGTGCCCTTGGACTGCGCGTAGGCGAAGAACTCCGCGGTGTCGTGGACGGGCACGCCCTCGGTGATGACGACCACGAGCGGCATGCCCGCGTCGACGGCCTCGATGACCGCGGCCTTGGTGAACGCCGGCGGCACGAAGACCACCGACACGTCGGCGCCGGTCTTCTCCATCGCGTCGGCGACCGTGCCGAAGACCGGGACCGTGGTGCCGTCGAAGTCGACGCTCTCCCCCGCCTTGCGCGGGTTCACGCCGCCGACGATGTTCGTGCCCGAGGCGATCATCCGGCGGGTGTGCTTCTGGCCCTCCGAGCCGGTCATGCCCTGGACGACGACCTTGCTGTTCTCGTCGAGGAAAATTGCCATGGTTACTCAGTCCTCACTTACCGGCCGCGAGCTCGGCGGCGCGGTCGGCCGCACCGTCCATCGTGTCGACCATCGTCACCAGCGGGTGGTTCGCCTCGTTCAGGATGCGGCGCCCCTCCTCGACGTTGTTGCCGTCGAGGCGTACGACGAGCGGCTTGTTCGCCTCGTCACCGAGCATCTCGAGCGCGTGCACGATGCCGTCGGCCACGGCGTCGCACGCGGTGATGCCACCGAAGACGTTCACGAAGACGCTCTTGACCTGCGGGTCGTTCAGGATGATGTGCAGGCCGTTGGCCATGACCTGGGCCGAGGCGCCACCACCGATGTCGAGGAAGTTCGCGGGCTTCACGCCGGAGTGCTTCTCACCGGCGTAGGCGACGACGTCGAGGGTGGACATCACGAGGCCCGCACCGTTTCCGATGATGCCGACCTCGCCGTCGAGCTTGACGTAGTTGAGGCCCTTCTCCTTGGCCTCCGCCTCGAGGGGGTCGGCCGCGGCCTTGTCCTCGAACTGCGCGTGGTCCTCGTGGCGGAAGTCGGCGTTCTCGTCGAGGGTCACCTTGCCGTCGAGCGCCTCGAGGTGGCCGTCGCCGAGGCGAACGAGCGGGTTGACCTCGACGAGCGTCGCGTCCTCCTTGATGAAGACGTCCCACAGCTTCTTGACCACGACCTTCGCCTCGTCGGCGACCTCTTCGGGGAACCGGGTCGCGGCCACGATCTCGGCGGCCTTCGCGTCGTCGACCCCGGCGCCCGGGTCGATCGAGATCTTCGCGACCGCGTCGGGGTTGGTGCGGGCGACCTCCTCGATCTCCACGCCACCCTCGATGCTCGCGATGCAGAGGTAGTTGCGGTTCGCGCGGTCGACCAGGAAGGAGAAGTAGTACTCCTCCGCGATGTCCGCGGTCGGCGCCACCAGCACACGGTGGACCGTGTGGCCCTTGATGTCCATGCCAAGGATGTCCTGCGCCCGGGCGACAGCCTCGTCGGGGTTCTCCGCCAGCTTCACCCCACCGGCCTTGCCGCGGCCACCGATCTTCACCTGCGCCTTGACGACCACGCGGCCGCCGAGCGACTCGGCTGCTGCGGCGGCGTCCTCGGCCTTCTCCACTACGGCGCCGAGGGTGACCGGCACGTCATGCTTCGCGAAGAGCTCCTTCGCTTGGTACTCCATCAAGTCCACGGTTAGGCCCGTCCTTCGTCGGTTTCCCACGTCTCCCCCGCGGCGCGACCGAGCAGCCGGTGGGCACACAGGGGTGGATTGTCCAGGCCCGACCATAGACCTGTAACCCGCGTCACCACCACGTAGGGTCCGTCACATGCCCTCTACCCCAGAGCCAGGTGAGCACACCCTCTCGCCGGGCAAGCGGCGCGTCCCGTCGACGGGCCTGAGCCTGGCTGTCAGGGAGTACGGCGGTCCGACCCTGACCTCCTGGCAGGGCTCGTGCGCGAGCACGTGATGGCTCACCCCTGACCGTCGAGTGCCTTCCCGGCGCACTTCGCGGGGATCCGGCCCGACTCGACGAGCCAGACGACCGTGTCCCGGAGGCTCTGCTCGAACGGAACCGGGTCCACGCCCAGCTCCGCGCGAGCGGGCGTGTCGTCGAAGACGGTCGAGCACGCGATCAGGGCGGCTCCCTCGGCGTCGGCCGGGAAGTGCCACCGCGGGGGCAGGGGCCTCTGGAGCAGCCCTATCGCCCTCGCGAACGGAAGCACGACGGACGGTGGCTGGACCAGGTGCGGCAGGCGCCGGCCGGTCACCGCCTCCGCCGTGCCATAGAGCATCGCGGCGTCGACTGGGTCGCCCGGGACGACGTACCTCCGGGGCCCCCGGCCGCGCTCCAGGCTCGCGAGGACCGTCTCCGCCACGGTCCGGACGTCGACGGTGTGGATCCGTCCCGACGGGTACAACGGGAACAGGCCGCGCAGGACCCAGCGCAGCCTCTCGCTCTGTTCACCCCGGTACGGGTCGTGAGGGCCGTAGACCGAGCCCGGGTAGATCGTCACCACCGGCGCCCCCTCTGCCTGGAGCCGACGCGCGACCACCTCCGAGGCGATCTTGGACCGTGTGTAGGGCCACTCCAAGGTGCCCAGGGGCAGCTCCGGCCCACTGCCGTCCGGTCGCGTCAGAGCCACCGTGCTCGAGATGTGGACCACCGGGTCGAGGCCGGCCTCCGCGGCCGAGGTGAGGACGACCTCGGCGGCGCGGGCGTTGGTCCGCTGCAGCTCCGCTGCGAGACGCGGGTTGAGCGAGAAGACCGCGGCGGCGTGGACCAGGGCGTCGCACCCCTCGAGGGCACGTCGGACCGCCTCCTCGTCGAGCACGTCCCCGACGACGACGTCGTCCATCCGTACGCCGAGAGGGGCCATCGTCACCGCCACCTGCCCGGGTCGTCGAACGAGGAGCCGGACGTCGTGTCCCGCTCTCTGCGCGGCTGCGGCGAGGTGGCCGCCGACGAAGCCGGTCCCACCTGTGACGAGCACCTTCATGCTGACGGTTGTACTCGCTGCGCGCTCGTCAGCACCAGACCGAACCCGGGCCATGTGCCGCACCCGAGCGGCAGGCAGGGCCGGGCTGACCGCTCAGGCCTGGACGCCCGTGGTGTCGGTGACGTTGTCGCGGACCCAGCCGACGATCTCGGTGGTGGTGGCACCCGGCGTGAACACCTTCGCCACCCCGATCTCCTCGAGGAGCGGGATGTCGTCCTCGGGGATGATCCCGCCGCCGAAGACGACGATGTCGCGAGCGTCGCGCTCGTCGAGGAGCTCGATCACCTTCTTGAACAGCGTCATGTGCGCGCCGGAGAGGACGGAGAGACCGATCACGTCGGCGTCCTCCTGGATGGCGGTCTCCACGATCTGCTCCGGGGTCTGGTGGAGGCCGGTGTAGATCACCTCGTTGCCGGCGTCACGAAGCGCACGTGCGACGACCTTCGCGCCGCGGTCGTGCCCGTCGAGGCCGGGCTTGGCCACCACGATCCGGATCGGAGCCACCATCTGAACTGCCACCACCTTGGTCTGTGCCGGGCGTGCCACGGCAGGTCGCGTGACGCCTCGGGGAAGAACTCTCTTGGCCGCAGGGTATCCGACGCTTTCGGGCAGCCGACTAGACCGGCGGTTGACAGGGCGTGACTTCGGGAACGCTGCCCGCGTTGGAAAGAACCGGAAAAGAGGACATAAGACGACGAAGACTGTGGTCTCTCCCCAAGTCCGAGCCCTAGCACCGCGGCGGGCGAAGCAACGGGAGACACGCGGCCCGGAGTTCAGTCCGTGTGACCTCGTCCACAAGTAGGGTGCCCTGGCATGCCTCACTATGACTAGTCCGTTATGGTGGGCGGCTGCGGCACATTCGACGTAAAGGACACCGTTTCGTGGCAAACCACCGCGCACCGAGGCGCTCTGCTTCGCGCACCGGCACCACCGACGGCACGAACCTTGGCGCAGCCCC
>DASSMS010000084.1:0-13390 GCA_035688575.1 Nocardioidaceae bacterium | reverse complement strand
ACCGGCACGCTGCCGGGGGCGATCGTCTTCCTGCACGGAGGCGGGTTCGTCTTCGGCGACCTCGACACCCACGACGCCCAGTCGCGCAGGATGGCCAACCGCGCGGGCCTGGCCGTCTTGGCGGTGGACTACCGGCGACCGCCCGAGCACAGGTTCCCGGCCGCGCCGGACGACGTCGACACCGCGGCGGCCTGGCTGGTCGGCAACGGCCCCGCGATGGGCATCGACGTCTCCCGTCTCGTCGCCCTCGGGGACAGCGCGGGCGGGAACCTCGCCTTGGTGGCGGCACTGCGCAACCCGAACCTGTTCGCGGCGACCGTGCTGATCTACCCGTTCGTGGACCCGAAGCTGCGGTTCGAGTCCTACCGCCGCGAGGCCGGCGGCCTGGGTGCGGAGGAGGCCGACTGGTACTGGCAGCAGTACGCCGGGTCTCCCGAGGACCGGGAGAACCCCGACTTCGCCCCGATCGAGTCCGGCGCCCTGGACACCCTGCCGCCGACCCTCGTCGTGACGGCGGAGCACGACCCCCTCGTCGACGAGAACGTCGAGCTCGCGCGGCGGATGGAGAGCGCCGGGGTCGCGGTCGCGCTCTCGACGTACCCCGGCATGGTCCACGGCTTCTGGCGCCACCCGGAGCAGTTCGACGCGGCTCGGGAGTCGCTCGACGAGATCGCGGAGTTCCTGCGCCAGACGCTGTGAGGAGTGCGCAACGTCATACGACGCGGTCGCCATGACGACCGGTTCGTATGACGTCCTCTGCGCTCTGTCAGAATTCTCGCCATGCGCGTTCACCTCGGATCCGACCACGCCGGCCTCGAGCTCAAGGAGCACCTGCTCACCTGGCTGGCCAAGAAGGGCCACGAGGTCGTCGACCACGGCCCCTTCGTCTACGACGCCGTCGACGACTACCCGCCGTTCTGCCTCCGCGCCGCCGAGGCGGTCGTCGCGGACCGCGAGGAGAACCTCGAGAGCTTCGGGATCGTCATCGGCGGCTCGGGCAACGGCGAGCAGATCGCGGCCAACAAGGTGCGCGGGGTCCGCGCCGCACTCGTGTGGAGCGAGGAGACCGCGGTCCTGGCCCGCGACCACAACGACGCGAACGTGATCTCGGTCGGCGGGCGGATGCACTCGCTCGAGGAGCTGACCCGGTTCATCGACGTCTTCCTGCACACCCCCTACAGCAACGGTGACCGGCACGACCGCCGGCTCGGCCAGATCACGCAGTACGAGCGCACAGGCAACCTGCCGCCGCTCCCCGAGTCGGCCCTGAAGGCCCGGCCCTGACCGAGGGCCGCGATGCCTGAAGGTCACACGCTCCATCGGCTCGCTGGCGCGCTGCGGGACCGCTTCGCCGGTCGTCCGGTCGAGGTCTCGAGCCCTCAGGGCCGCTTCGCCGAGTCCGCGGCCGTGCTCGACGGCGGTGTGGTGGAAGGGGCCGAGGCCTGGGGCAAGCACCTCTTCGTCGGCTTCGACGGGGAGCGGTTCGTCCACGTGCACCTCGGCCTCTACGGCAAGCTCGACGTGTACGACGGCCCGCCGCCGGCGCCCGTGGGCCAGGTCCGGATGCGAATCGTTGCACCGCGCTCCGGCGATGTGCGGGACGGCGTCGCGCCAGTCTCGGGCGGGGCCGGTCCTCCGGCGTACGCCGATCTGCGCGGGGCTACCGCGTGCGAGCTGATGACGGAGGCGCAGCGCGCGGCGGTCGTCGCGCGCCTCGGACCGGACCCGCTCCGGGCCGACGCCGACCCGACGGCAGCCTGGACGCGCATCAGTCGCAGCCGGACGCCCATCGGCACGCTGCTGATGGACCAGAGCGTCGTGGCGGGGGTCGGCAACGTCTACCGGGCCGAGGTGCTCTTCCGCCACAAGATCCACCCGTTGCGGCCCGGCAGCACCCTGCGACGCGGCCAGTTCGATGCGATCTGGGCCGACCTGGTGGAGCTGATGGCCGAAGGGGTTGTCACCGGGCGCATCGACACCGTGCGGCCGGAGCACACACCCGAGGCGATGGGACGCGACCCACGACGCGACGACCACGGGGGAGAGGTGTACGTCTACCGCCGGCACGAGCAGCCCTGCCACGTGTGCGGGGCGAAAGTGCGCACGGAAGTGCTTGCGGCGCGCAACTCTTTCTGGTGTCCTCGGTGCCAGCCGACTTTCCGATCACGGGCCAGGAGCGCCTCAGTCTGAACCGCTCCGCCCGTCACCCCGACAACCCCCCGATTGCCCGCCCCTCCCGGGCCACCGACACTAAGGTCTACCTGTGGCTGCTGCACCCCATCTCGACAGGCTGACCCGCGTCCCGGCGGGCCAGCTCAGCCGGCGTTGGGGGCGTGGCTGGCGACGGATGCGCTACTCCGAGACGATGTGGGTCTTCGTGCTCGGGCTGCTCGCGGTCGTCCTCGGCGTCGCCCTCGTGTCGGTGGACACCGTCGTGCCGGTCAGCGTGCTGGTGATCCCGATGGTCCTCGGCAACCAGATCCTCGGCCCGCGCACGTTGCCCTGGTTGGTGGTGTTCACACTCGCGGTTCTGGTCGTGGGGCTCGCGGCGGTCGAGATCACCCTGGACGGCCGCCGTGTGGCCGGGATCGTGCTCGACTTCATCATCGGCCTGATCATCCTGGTCTCGTCCTTCCGGCGCAGCCGGCTCGGCGTCGCGGGCTCGCGGGGTGAGTCGATGCTGGTCGACCTGCGCGAGCGGATCGCGCGACAGAGCCAGATGCCGCTGCTCTCCAGGGAGTGGTACTCCGAGGCGGTGATGCGCTCCGCGGGAGGCTCGTCGTTCGCCGGTGACTTCATCGTGGCCAGCACCTCCCCCGGCGGGCGCAACCTGCAGGTGGCGGTCGTCGACGTCTCCGGCAAGGGCGAGCAGGCGGGCACGCGCTCGCTGCTGCTGTCCGGCTCGTTCGGAGGCCTGCTCGGTGCGCTTCCGCCCGAGCAGTTCCTGCCGGCCGCGAACGACTACCTGCTCCGCCAGGACTGGAGCGAGGGCTTCGCGACCGCGGTGCACCTCTCCCTCGACCTCGAGACCGGGATGTTCGAGCTCCGCTCGGCTGGTCACCCGCCCGCCGTGCAGCTCCTCGCCGGCTCCGGCCGGTGGGCGATCCACGAGGTGGAGGGCCCGGTGCTCGGCCTGATGGCGAACGCTCGCTTCTCGGTTCGCAGCGGCACCCTCAACCACGGCGACGCCCTGATGATGTACACCGACGGCCTGGTCGAGACCTCCGAGAGGGACATCTCCCTCGGCATCGACCGGCTGCTCGGTCAGGCCGAGCGGATGCTGCGCGGGGGGTTCGAGGGGGGAGCCCGGCGGCTGATCGACGAGCTCGAGTCGATGAGCGACGATCGCGCGCTGTTCCTGCTCCACCGGCGCTGATATGCAAGACGCCCCCGGGCCTCGGGCCAGGGGGCGTCGGATGGAGCGGATGACGGGAATCGAACCCGCGTAGCCAGTTTGGAAGACTGGGGCTCTACCATTGAGCTACATCCGCAAGTCAACCGACCGGTGGGCGGTGCCGCTCCGGTCAGCGGGTCCATCGTGCCACAGGGCTATTGTCTGGTCCCAATCGGCACTCCGGCTTCGTGCGCGAGAGCTCGCTCTCGTCGCGATTACGGCGTGCGCGGGGTCGTCCACTAGACTCCCGTGGGTTCACCGGGGCGTAGCGTAGTGGCTAGCGCGCCTGCTTTGGGAGCAGGAGATCGCAGGTTCGAGTCCTGTCGCCCCGACCATGCTCAGCGACCACCCGCGATGAGCGTGTCCGCCACACGGCAATGACAGTCGACAACTGAGGAGAAAGACCTGTGAAGAGCGCCGTCGAGACTTTGAGCCCGACCCGGGCGAAGCTCACCGTCGAGGTGCCCTTCGAGGAGCTCAAGCCGAGCCTCGACGCGGCGTACAAGAAGATCGCTCAGCAGATCAACGTGCCCGGCTTCCGCAAGGGCAAGGTCCCGCCGATGGTGATCGACCGTCAGATCGGCCGCGGTCCAGTTCTCGACGAGGCGATCAACGAAGCGCTTCCCAAGCTCTACGTGCAGGCGCTCCAGGACAACGACATCGAGCCGCTCGCGCAGCCCGAGATCGACATCACGAAGTTCGAGGACAACGAGTCGCTCGAGTTCACAGCCGAGGTCGACGTCCGTCCTGAGATCACGCTGCCCGAGCTCGAGGGCCTCGAGGTGACCGTCGACGACGTCGAGGTGACCGACGAGGACGTGGACGCCCAGGTGCAGAACCTCCGTGAGCGCTTCGCGACCCTCAACGAGGTCGACCGCGCCGCCGGCGACGGAGACTTCGTCGTCCTGGACCTCAAGGCCAGCCACGACGGCGAGGTCGTCGAGGGCGCCGAGGTCACCGGCATGAGCTACCAGGTCGGCCGGGGCGGCATGCTCGACGGGCTCGACGAGGCGCTGACCGGCATGAAGGCCGGTGACGAGAAGACCTTCGCGTCCAACCTCGTCGGCGGTGACCAGCTCGGCCTCGACGTCGAGGTCGAGGTCAAGGTCAGCGCCGTGAAGGAGCAGGAGCTGCCTGAGCTCGACGAGGAGTTCGCCCAGACCGCCTCCGAGTTCGACACCGTCGAGGAGCTCGTCGCCGACGTGCGCACCCGTCTCGAGCGCGGCAAGCGCCTCGAGCAGGCGGCCGCCGCCCGTGACGCGGTCCTCGAGAAGGTCCTCGACCTGGTGGAGATCCCGCTGCCCGACGGTGTCGTGGACGCCGAGCTCAAGGCCCGCCGCGAGAACGTCCAGCAGCAGCTGACGTACGCCGGCATGACCATGGAGCAGTACCTGGAGTCCGAGGAGCAGACCCTCGAGGAGTTCGAGTCCGACCTCGAGCAGCGCACCCGCGACGCGATCGCGGCGCAGTTCGTCCTCGACGAGGTGGCGAAGAAGGAGCAGATCGGGGTCGACCAGCAGGAGCTGTCGGAGCACATCTTCCGTCGCGCCCAGCAGTCCGGGCAGGACCCGAACGAGTTCGCCAAGCACATGGTCGAGCACAACCACATCCCGGAGATGGTCTCCGAGGTCGTGCGCGGCAAGGCCCTCGCGGTGGTCGTCGAGTCGGCCAAGGTCGTCGACGAGTCGGGCAACCACGTGGAGCTGAAGAACCTCCGCCCCGACGGCTCGATCGGTGAGCCGGAGGCCGAGGCCGAGGCGACCGAGGGCGACGCGGAGTCGACCGAGGAGCAGTCCTCCGAGGCCTGATCCCTCCCGGCCCAGGGCCGCGGTTGTCCCGAAGGACCTGAGACAGCGTCACCCCCCGCGTGAGATTCCACGTGGGGGGTGACGCGTCTCTACGGACAGTCCACCCCTCGAGAGGTACCCCACCTCGGGTACGCCGGGGGAGGGACGGCCAGTACGCCGGGGGCGGCGCGCCAGGTAACGGCGGGTAGGCCGGGGCGGCGCGCGAGGTAACGGCGGGTACGCCGGGGCGGTGCACGAGGTCATGGGTCCGGTCCGCCAGCCGAGCGTGCTGTCACACGGGGTGACACGAGCGTTGACATACCAGGAGTAACCCACCGAAACTGGGCATCGTGTCGACCGCTCCGCCTGCTCCCGACGGTCCACGCGACGCCAAGCGCGAGGCCACACGCGACGCCGGCGTGATGGGCGCAGCGGCCCTGGCGAGCGACTACGCCGAGGACCTCATCCTCGGCACCGTGCGAGATGTGCACCGCGCAGTGGCGGACCGGGTGTTCGCGATGACCCATCGGGCAACCGGTGGCTCGTCGCGGCTCCCGCAGCTGTTCCACGATGGAATCTCCACCGGCGTCTACACGGGGCTGGGTGCGAGCCTCAGGACGGTCGCTGCCGGACTGCGCGCGGCCGAGCGTCGCGGTGTCGGGCCGCGGCTGGAGGCGCGTCCGGCGGGGCGCCAGGTCCTCTCCGCTGTCAACGGCCTCATCGGCGACCGGCTGCGCGACGAGCGCCCCGAGCTCGCGATCGAGATGGCGGTTCGCCACCGCGGCCGCGACGTCCCCCTCGAACGGAGCGTCCTCGCCGACACGTTCCCCACGGCGGGTGGCGACCTCGCGGTCTTCCTGCACGGGCTCGGCGAGAACGACGACTCCTGGAACCTCCGCCGCGCCGAGCGCGGCGGGACCTACGGGAGCCGGCTCGCGGAGGAGACCGGCTGGAGCCCGGTCTACCTCCGAGCCAACACCGGTCTCCCGATCGCGGAGAACGGCGTCGCGCTCGCCTCGCTGCTCGACCGGCTCGTGGAGGCCTGGCCAGAGGAGGTACGACGGATCGCGCTGGTCGGACACTCGATGGGCGGGCTGATCATGCGAGCCGCCTGCGCCGTCTCCACGGCGGCCCTCACGTCGCAGCGACCGTGGACCGACCGGGTCACCAACGTCGTCACCCTCGGCACCCCACACCTCGGCGCCCCCCTCGAGCGCCTGGTCAACGCGGGGGCCAGGACCCTCGGCGTCCTTCCCGAGTCGGCGCCGTTCGGCCGCATCCTCGAGTACCGCAGTGTCGGCATCCTCGACCTGCGCCGGGGCCTGGCGGCCGATGTCCAGCACCTGCCGAATGCGCGATACCACCTCGTGGCTGCCACCCTCGCCGGCTCGCACCGCCACCCCGTGAGCGAGGTGTTCGGGGACCTGCTCGTGCGCTTCCCGTCGGCCGTGGGGCAGCCGCGCCGGGGAAGTGCGATGTTCCCCGGTGCCGACGTCCTGCACGTGCCCGGCACGGGCCACTTCGGCCTGCTGAACCACCCCGACGTCTATCACGCCCTCAAGGGCTGGCTCGGCTGAGCCGATGACCGAAGACACCCGAAGGCCCAACCCCCCAAAGAGAGGTCACTCATGAACCAGCCCCTGCCCATCAGCGCCTCCGTCGAGCTCGCCGCCCCGCCCGAGACCGTCTGGGAGCTGGTCTCCGACGTGAGCCGGATGAGCGACTGGAGCCCCGAGTGCCGCAAGATCGTCGTGCTCGGCTCCCCGAAGCAGGGGGTGGGGACGAAGTTCATCGGCCTCAACCGCCGGGGCTGGGCGGTCTGGCCTACGACCTCCAAGGTCGTGCGCTTCGAGCCGGGGAAGGCGGTCGCGTGGAGAACCCGCGAAAGCGGCGCGACATGGAGCTACGAGATCGCTCCGACCGCCTCGGGCACGAGCCTCACAGGGCGTCGGGAGCTGCCGTCGTACACCATTGGCACGAAGCTGATGGCACCGATCATCGGAGGCGCCGGCGGACACGACCAGGAGCTCGCCGAGGGCATCCGCACGACGCTGGAGCGGATCAAGGCCGCCGTCGAGAAGGGCTGACCAGCCCAAGAGAGCGGCCCGGGTAACCCATGACGATCTAGGGCGCGTCTCGCCCGGACGACGGCTCGCACGTCTGCTGTGGGCGAACACCGGGGGTTTCCTCGTGGAACTGCGGGGGAGTGCGGCTAGGGTCGGGGACGTGAACGAGACTCCCAGCCTGACCACAGGTCCCCAGATGAACGGTGGCGCCGCCGCCTCCTACGGGCTCGACGACCACATCTACCAGCGTCTGCTCAAGGAGCGGATCGTGTTCCTCGGCTCGGAGGTGCGCGACCAGAACGCCAACGCGATCTGCGCGCAGATGCTCCTCCTCAACGCCGAGGACCCCGAGGCCGACATCTTCTTGTACATCAACAGCCCGGGTGGCTCGGTGGACGCCGGCATGGCGATCTACGACACGATGAACTACATCTCCAACGACGTGGCGACGGTGGGCATGGGCCTGGCCGCCTCGATGGGGCAGTTCCTCCTTTGCGCAGGGGCGAAGGGCAAGCGCTACGCCCTCCCGCACGCGCGGATCATGATGCACCAGCCGTCGGGCGGCATGGGCGGCTCGGCCTCCGACATCAAGATCCAGGCGCAGCAGTCGATCCACATCAAGCAGGTGCTGTTCCGCCTCATCAGCGAGCACACCGGCCAGCCGCTCGACCAGGTCGAGCAGGACGCCGACCGTGACCGCTGGTTCACCGCCGACCAGGCGCTCGAGTACGGCTTCATCGACAAGGTCGTCGCCAGCGCCGGCCAGGTCGCCGACCAGGGCCGCCCCGCGGCACACCAGAAGTGACCAGGAAAGGGAGCGGACACGTCATGACCAGCAGCAAGATCCCGGGCCTGGAAGCCGCCGGCCGCGCAAGCGACCTCGCCTCGCCCAGCATGAACTACTACATCCCGCAGTGGGAGGAGCGGACGTCGTACGGCGTCCGCCGGATCGACCCCTACACCAAGCTGTTCGAGGACCGGATCATCTTCCTCGGCACCCCGATCTCCGACGACGTCTCCAACGCCGTCATGTCGCAGCTGCTGGTGCTCGAGTCGATGGACCCCGACCGCGACATCATCCTCTACATCAACAGCCCCGGCGGCTCGTTCACCGCGCTGACGGCGATCTACGACACGATGCGGTTCGTCAAGCCCGACATCCAGACCGTCTGCCTCGGTCAGGCGGCCTCGGCGGCTGCGATCCTGCTCGCGGCCGGTGCCCCAGGCAAGCGGATGGCGCTTCCCAACAGCCGGATCCTCATCCACCAGCCCTACACCGAGGGCACCTACGGCCAGACCTCGGACATCGAGATCCAGGCCAACGAGATCCTGCGCATGCGTGAGCTGCTCGAGACGATGATCTCCGAGGCCACCGGCAAGGAACCGGAGCAGGTGAGCCGCGACATCGACCGCGACAAGATCCTTACCGCGGAGGCGGCCGTCGAGTACGGCATCGTCGATGCGATCCTCGAGTCGCGCAAGGCCACCCTCTCCGTCGGGGGAGGTGCCGGGCGCTAGCGCATCCCGGCCGGGCGGCGGGCTCCGCGCGCCGCCCGGCCGAGCGAAGGGATCGCCGTGTCCCCATCCCATTTGGGGTCGTGACGGGGTACCTTCGAGGAAGTAGAAATCGTGGACAGCGAGCCGGTTCAGCAGGGACTGCCGGCCTGATCGTGAGGAGACGTCGCCTGTGGCACGCATCGGTGACGGAGGCGACCTGCTGAAGTGCTCGTTCTGCGGGAAGAGCCAGAAGCAGGTCAAGAAGCTGATCGCAGGACCTGGCGTCTACATCTGCGACGAGTGCATCGATCTCTGCAACGAGATCATCGAGGAGGAGCTGAGCGAGGGCAGCGAGGTAGGGCTCGAGGAGCTGCCCAAGCCCCGCGAGATCTTCGAGTTCCTCAACTCCTACGTGATCGGCCAGGAGACGGCGAAGAAGTCCCTCGCGGTCGCGGTCTACAACCACTACAAGCGCGTCCAGGCCGGTGTGACCACGGGTCGGCACGCCAAGGACGACGCCGTCGAGCTCGCCAAGTCCAACATCCTGGTCATCGGCCCCACCGGCTGCGGCAAGACCTACCTGGCGCAGACGCTCGCGCGCATGCTGAACGTCCCGTTCGCGATCGCCGACGCCACGGCGCTCACCGAGGCCGGCTACGTCGGTGAGGACGTCGAGAACATCCTCCTGAAGCTCATCCAGGCGGCCGACTACGACGTCAAGAAGGCCGAGACCGGCATCATCTACATCGACGAGATCGACAAGGTCGCCCGCAAGGCGGAGAACCCGTCCATCACACGCGACGTCTCCGGCGAGGGCGTCCAGCAGGCGCTGCTGAAGATCCTGGAGGGTACGACGGCCTCGGTGCCGCCGCAGGGTGGACGCAAGCACCCGCACCAGGAGTTCATCCAGATCGACACGACGAACATCCTGTTCATCGTCGGCGGCGCGTTCGCCGGCCTCGAGAACATCGTCGAGCAGCGGATCGGCAAGAAGACCCTCGGCTTCGGAGCGGACCTCCCCACCAAGGAGGAGCGCGACATGGAGAAGGTCTTCGCCGAGGTCATGCCCGAGGACCTGATGAAGTTCGGGCTCATCCCCGAGTTCATCGGCCGGCTGCCGGTGATCGCCACGGTCGAGAAGCTCAACCGCGATGCCCTCGTGGCGATCCTGACCGAGCCGCGCAACGCCCTCGTGAAGCAGTACCAGAAGCTCTTCGAGCTCGATGGTGTGGAGCTCGAGTTCACCGCCGACGCCGTCGACGCGGTGGCGGACCTCGCGATGATGCGCGGCACGGGCGCACGTGGCCTGCGCGCGATCATCGAGGAGGTGCTGCTGCACGTCATGTACGACGTGCCGTCGCGGGAGGACGTCGCCAAGGTGGTCGTCACCGGCGAGGTCGTCAGCGACAACGTGAACCCGACCCTCGTGCCCCGCGACGAGGAGCCCAAGAAGCGGAAGTCCGCCTGATCGAAAGGGCGCCGCAACTGCCCGGGAGGCCGTTACCCGGCACGGTCGCGGACTAGACAGAAGCGGGCAATCTGCCCGGTGTGATTCACGTTATGCGTCGGTTTCGACGTTTTGCTGACACGGTTCTTCCCTCCCGCGAGGATTGACGAGCCAGCCCGGAGGCGCCCGTGAAGGTGCCTTACGTCTCGTCTCGGGAGTACACAGACATGAGCACCGACCACCGCAAGCCTGTGGTGGCCTTCGTCTGCCTGGCGTTCATCGCTGCGGCCCTCGTCGGCGTCCAGCGTGCCCATGCGCAGGCGGGTCGCTTCCTCGAGGCCTTCGTGGGCAGCGGCGCTCGGGTCCACAGCGCAACCACGCGTCTCACCGGCGACGCACGCAGGCTCGAGGGAAGCAGGCGCCTCGCCGGCCTCGGCCCCGGCTTCGAGGTGCTCGCCGATCTGTCACCAGGTGCCGATCCGGCCCGGACGGATGAGCCGGGGGAGCCTCGGACCAAGCGCGGCCGGGCGGGCGAGGTCAACCGCGGCGCGAGCGGCAAGCGGCCGGAAATGAAGGCCGACGGCTCCCGCCACGGTCGAGACTCCCAGCTCGCCGATCGGCTCTCGGAGAACCACGTCGCAACGGCGGCGAGGAAGGCGCGTCAGGCCGCCCGGGACGCGCGAGGTGCGACACGCGATCTCGCAAGGAACGCCCGTCGCCCCGAGAACGGCGGTGCGGCGGCGCGGGGGTTCGGGAGGGCCGTCTCCGAAGCGGCCCGAGGGCTCCGGAACCGGCCGGGCTGGCGGGGTCGGAGGCCCTGAGGACGGGCTTCGGCGGCCCTGGACTCTGGGCCGCGGCGGCTCGGCGGCGACCACCGCCGACCTCCAACGGGCGGCCACGCGGACCCGCGCGGGGTTAGAGTCGCCGAATGACCACGCTTCAGCCTCTGGAACTGCCCGCCGTCGGCGGCGACTGGGCGTCCTGGTTCTCCGCCAGGTGCGACGAACAGCTCGCGCGAGCGAGGGACCTCGTCCAGCGGCTCAAGACCGCGGTTCCCACGAGCGGCCCCGAATCACTCGGGTTGTGGAACGACGTCAACCTCGCTCTCGCGAACGCCTTCGCGGTCGCGTCGCTGATGGCGGAGGTCCACCCCGAGGAGGCGGTCCGCACCCGGGCGGAGACAGCGGAGCAGGAGGCCAACCGCCTCCTGACCGAGATCGGCCAGGACCGCGAGCTCTACGACGTCCTCGCCGCGGTCGACAGCTCCCGGCTCGACGAACCGGGAGCCAGGGTGCTCGAGCTCTCGCTACGCGACTTCCGCCGGGCAGGCGTCGACCAGGACGACGACGTTCGCAAGCGCCTTCGCGCCATCGCCGAGCGGGAGACCGAGGTCGGACAGGCTTTCTCCAAGAACATCCGCGACGACGTGCGGGCCGTCGTACTCGATCCCGAGCAGCTCGCCGGGTTGCCCGCCGACTACGTCCAGGGGCATGCACCCAGCGACGACGGCAAGGTGACGGTCACCACCGACTACCCCGACTTCGTGCCGTTCGTAGCCTTCGCACGTGACCGAGAGGCGCGAGCCAGGCTGATGCGGGAGTTCCTCAACCGGGCCTGGCCGGAGAACGACGCCCTCCTGCTCGAGCTGCTGAGGCTCCGGGACGAGCACGCGCGACTGCTCGGCTACGCCGACTGGCCGAGCTACGACGCCGAGGTCAAGATGATCGGCAAGGGCGACGCGATCCCGGAGTTCATCGACAAGATCGCCGAGGCCGCGGGCGAGTCCGCGCGACGTGACTACGACGCCCTTCTCGCGCGGCTCAGGCAGGACCACCCCGAGGCCACGTCGGTAGACAGCACCGACAAGGCGTTCTACGGCGAGCTGATCCGCAGGGAGAATTTCGACGTCGACGCGCAGCAGGTGCGTGAGTACTTCGACTTCACCAAGGTCCGAGCCGGCCTGCTCGCCGTGACCGGACGCCTGTTCGACCTCGAGTACACCGAGGCCCCTGGCGCCCCGCGCTGGCACGAGGACGTCGCGGTGTACGACGTGGCGGCGGACGGCGTGAGGCTCGGCCGGATCCACCTCGACCTCCACCCGCGCGAAGGGAAGTTCAAGCACGCCGCGCAGTTCGACCTGGTGCCGGGCATCGCAGACCGGCAGCTCGCCGAGGGTGTGCTCGTGTGCAACTTCCCGCGCGGTCTCATGGAGCACCGTGACGTCGTGACCCTGTTCCACGAGTTCGGGCATCTGCTCCACCACGTCCTCGCCGGCCGGCACGCGTGGGCCCGCTTCTCAGGAGTCGCCACGGAGTGGGACTTCGTCGAGGCTCCCTCGCAGATGCTGGAGGAGTGGGCCTGGGACGCGGATGTCCTGCGGTCGTTCGCGACGAACGCGGCGGGGGAGCCGATCCCGTCCGAGCTGGTCGCGAAGATGCGCAAGGCCGACGAGTTCGGGAAGGGCTACCACGCGCGCACGCAGATGTTCTACGCCGCGCTGTCCTACCACGTGCACCACCGGGTGCCCGAGGACACGACCGCGCTCGTGCGGGAGCTGCAGGCGGCCTACGACCTGTTCGGCTACGTCCCGGGCACACACTTCCACGCCTCCTTCGGCCACCTGGAGGGGTACAGCTCGGCGTACTACACGTACATGTGGAGCCTCGTGATCGCCAAGGACATGTTCTCCGCCTTCGACGAGGACGACCTGTTCGACCAGGAGGCCGCGCACCGTTACCGCGACCGGGTCCTGGCCGCGGGCGGGTCCAAGGACGCCGCCGACCTCGTCGAGGGCTTCCTCGGCCGTCCCTACACGTTCGACGCCTTCGAGGCCTGGCTCAACCGCACGTGACGGGGCGGGCGGTCAGGCCTCGGGCTGCTCGGCGATCTGCGCCTCCACGGTGATCTCGCCCTCGCCCGGAGTGAACACGAGCTCACCAGTGATGTTGCCGGCCGCGCGGAGATCCTCCGACACCTGCTCGGCCAGGGCGATCGCATCGGCCGGACCGGTCACGGTCACCGCGGAGAGCGGCGTGCGCATCTTGACCTTCGCCTGCGACTTCGCGCCCCGGATGCCGGTGAGGACGTCGGCGACGGCGGCGAGCATGGCCGGGGTGCTCGACGCGGCGGAGCCGAGGTCGGCGATCGTGGGCCAGGGCGCGCGGTGGATCGAGCCATCACGCCACCACGACCACACCTC
>DASSMS010000109.1:0-10432 GCA_035688575.1 Nocardioidaceae bacterium | reverse complement strand
CCGACGGTCGTGCGGCTGCGGCGGTACGGCGCCGCCGGGCTCGGCGACGCGTGGGCCAAGGCCATGCACGGCGACGGTCCCGACCTGTCCATGTGGGACTACCCGGACGAGTGGCTGGCCACCGACCACACGCTCGACGTCGCGGGTCGCCATCTCGAGGCGGTCTCGACGCCGGGGCACACCCAGGGGCACTTCGTCTTCGCCGACCTCGCGGACGGCCTGCTCTTCGCCGGGGACCACGTGCTCCCCACGATCACGCCCTCGGTCGGGTTCGAGCCGGTGTACGCCGAGCTGCCCCTCGGCGACTTCCTCGCCTCGCTCGTCAAGGTGCGTGCGCTCCCCGACCTGCGGCTGCTCCCCGCGCACGGGCCGGTCACCGAGAGCTCCCACGCGCGGATCGACGAGCTCCTCGTCCACCACGACGAGCGCCTGCAGCTGTGCCTGGACGCGGTCGAGTCGGGGCTGGAGACGGCGTACGACGTGGCGCTCGTGCTGCCCTGGACGCGGCACCGGCGCACGATGCGCGAGCTCGACGTCTTCAACGCGACCCTCGCGACGCTGGAGACCGCGGCCCACCTGGACCTGCTGGCCGCCCGGACCCGGATCGGCCGTACGGAGGTGGACGGCGAGGTCCACTACGCGGGATTGCCGGCGAGCTGAGCCGGGTACCGCTCTGCCCATGAGCCAGTCCCTGCGCAGCATGGCGAAGAAGCACGCCGAGCACACCCGCGACCGTCTCTCCGAGGAGGTGCGGGAGTACGACGACCGGGGCGAGGTGCCGCTTCCCGGGTACGCCGGAAGCCTCGCTGCCTTCGCTCTCGCGGTCGCGAGCGTGGCAGCCGCCGGCCGCGCGACCGGACGGGGCCTGCCCCAGCGCTACGACCTCTCCGACATCGCCCTCGGCGCGCTCGCCACGCACAAGTTCACGAGGCTCGTCTCGAAGGGCTCGGTCACGAGTCCGCTCCGAGCACCGTTCACCGAGTTCGACGAGCCGGCGGGGTCCGCGGAGCTCAACGAGCGGGCCCGCGGCGGCCGCGTGCGTCACACCATCGGCGAGCTCCTGACCTGCCCGTTCTGTCTCGGGCAGTGGGTCGGCACCGGCTATGTCGCAGGGCTGGGCCTCGCACCCCGGACGACCAGGGCCTGGGCCTCGGTGTTCGCCGTGACCGCGGTCTCCGACACGCTGCACCAGGTCTACGCGAGGCTCCGCGACGACTGAGTCATCGGCACGTGGGGGATGCCGTCTTCGAGGAACTCCTCCCCGCTGGGCTCGAAGCCGAGCCGGCGGTACCAGTCCACGAGGTACGACTGCGCGTCCAGGCGGCACGGCCGCCCGTCCACCACTTTGATCGCGGCCTTCATCAGCCGCTCCGCCAGGCCCCGGCCACGGTGACCCTCGGCGACCAGCACCCTGCCGATCCGCAGCTCTTCCTGCCCGTCGGCGTGGCCGGTCGCGGACTCGGGCGCGGACTCCGCGCGCGCGGGCTGGTCGGTCGCGCGCTCGGTGAGCACGCGGAGGTAGGCGACGGGTAGCCCGTCCTCCTCGATCCACAGGTGGCGTGTCTCCGGCTCGAGGTCGCGCCCGTCGAGGTCGAGGTAGAAGCACTTCTGCTCGACCACGAACACCCGCTGCCTCAGCTGCCACAGCAGGTAGCCCGTGCGGGCGTCGAGGTCGGCGAACGAGGCGGTGTGGATTGCGGTCACCCGGCAATTGTCGTCGATCGGCGGGGGACAGGGGTGTGTGTCGTACCGATCGAGGGGTACGGCGCCGGGACCGAGAAAGGGAGGGAAACATGAGCACACCGATGACCCCAGGGACAGACCCGTGGGCCACCTCGACCGCCGGGGCCGCCGGCGCCGAGTCGGGTGGCGACGCAGGCATGAAGGACGAGGCCAGGCAGGCCGCAGGCACCGCGGCGGACCAGGCCAAGCGGACCGCAGGCACCGCGGCCGACGAGGGCAGGCACGTCGCGGACGTGGCCAAGGACGAGGCCAGGAACGTCATGGAGGAGTCCAAGGCGCAAGCCCAGGGCCTCCTGAAGGAGGCGAGGTCGCAGGTCGACGAGCAGTCGCGCACGCAGCGCGACCGGCTGGTGGGGACGCTGCGCACCTTCGGTGACGACATCGAGAAGATGGCCAACAGCGAGCAGGTCAGCGGCGGGATGGCCCAGGACCTCGCCCGGCAGATGGCAGAGCGGGCGCGCGACCTCAGCGGCCGCATCGACGGCCGGGAGCCGGTCGAGCTGCTCGACGAGGTGCGGTCGTTCGCGCGGCGGCGCCCCGGAACGTTCCTGCTCGGAGCCCTGGCGGCCGGAGTGGTCGCCGGCCGCCTCACCAGGGGCGCCAGAGACGGTCAGAGCCAGGAGACCGCGGGCAGCGAGACGCCTCTCTACGACGACGTACGCGGCACGGCCGCCGGAGCGCCGACGGCAGGCACCGGCTCGCCCGAGGCCCCGCCGGCCTATCCGGCAGGATCGGGCTTCGGTGAGCCCGGGACCACGATGGACCAGCGCATCAGCGCGACCCCCGGTACGCCGGATGCGGCTCCCGCCGACTCGCCGTGGCTCGACGAGCCGGGACCGAGGGGGACGGCATGACCATCCCCGGTAGCAACCAGGCCCCACCGGGCAGCGACGAACGTTCGCTCGGCGAGCTCCTCGGCGACATCGCCGACAACCTGACCACCCTGGTCAAGCAGGAGCTCGACCTGGCCAAGACCGAGGCGAAGCAGGAGGCGGCCAAGGCCGGGAAAGGGGCCGGGCTCCTCGGCGGAGCCGGTGTCACCGGCCACCTCGCCCTCCTGTTCGCCTCGCTGGCGCTGATGTTCCTGCTCGACACGTGGATGCACACGGCGCTGGCCGCGCTGATCGTGACGGCCCTGTGGGCGATCGTCGCGGCCGTGCTCGGCGCGCGAGGCCGCAAGGAGCTGCAGGAGCTCAACCCGAAGCTCGAGACCACTCAGAGGACGATCAAGGAGGACGTGCAATGGGCCAAGGAACGGAAGAACAGCTGACCAGGAACATCGAGGGAACCCGTGAGGACCTCTCCCGCGACCTCGACGCCCTCACCGACAAGATCAGCCCCAGCCAGATCATGGAGCGCCGCAAGGAGGCCACGAAGAGCCGCTTCCGCTCCGTGCGCGACAAGGTGATGGGCAGCGCCGAGGGCACGAGGCAGGGCATGGCGTCGGCCGGAGGGTCGATGACCGGCACGGCGTCGAGCGCCGCCGACTCCGTCACCGGCACGGCCCACAGCGCGGTCGGGACGCTCGAGCGTAGGACCGAGGGCAACCCGCTCGCAGCCGGGCTCATCGCCTTCGGGGCCGGCTGGCTCGCCTCCTCGCTGCTGCCGGCGAGCGAGAAGGAGGCGCAGGCGGCCAAGCAGGTCGTCGACAGCGCCAAGGAGCACGGCCAGCCGCTGATGGACGAGGCCAGGTCGGTGGGCCAGGAAATGGGCGAGAGCCTCAAGGAGTCCGCCACCCAGGCGGCCCAGGAGGTCAAGGGAACGGCCCAGGAGTCCGCGCAGACCGTGAAGGGGGAGGGCCGCTCCTCCGCCGAGACGGTCAGGTCCGAGGGGCAGTCCTCTGCCCAGACCGTCCGTGAGGACGTCCAGAGCCGCACCCAGTAGGCCCGTCTCCCGACCTACCAGGAGAGAGCGTCACTTCCCGTCGTGTCTCCACGACGGGAAGTGACGTTTGTCAGGACGCCTTGTGGCGGTCTCCCCGGGGCGCTGGAACGATCGCGGATCGCGCGTCGTTGAGGGGAGGACGAAGGGCGGTGGGTGCATGCACCAGCAGATGGCCGAGATCGACCGACAGGCACAGCGGCTCCACGACCTCGGCTACCCGGCACTGGCGGGTCTGGCCCCGGACGACTTCGACGCACTCGTCGAGCCGCTCCGCGAGGTGGCCGAGGACCTCGACTCCGCGGGCGAGAGGATCCCGTTCGTCCTGGTGGTCTCGGCTGGCCTCGTGTCCACGGTCGAGGCCGTCGAGCGCTGGTCGGTCCGGGGCAAGGGCGGCTGGACAGACATGGCCGCCGAGCTCGCCGACTATCGCCCGATCGAGGGGGTCGAGGTTCCCGAGCAGCCGGTCTACCTCCTCGTCGACGTCGACACCGGTCCCGACACCCTCAACGTCCGGCCGGACGACGCCCTGCCGATGATCCTCGACGCCGGCCGGACCCCGCTCACCATCGACGAGGGGGTCGCGCTCGTCACGCACCATCCCCAGGTCTTCACGTCTCGCAACGCCTTCCAGGCCCTCGGGTCACGCTCGCAGAACAAGCGGGTCCCGAGCTTCTGGGTCAGCAAAGGCGCTCCACGGCTGGGGTGGTGCTGGGCCGGCAACCCGCACACCTGGCTCGGAGCCGCTTCGGCGGGTGGGCGCAGAAGCTAGGCCCAGGAAGTCGGTCGGCTCCGGACCCTCGGGATCGCCGACTCGAGCGCCCGGTGCTGCAGGCTGGGCATGGGCCCTCCTCCCCGTCGTCGGCTGACGTGAGGCTACGAGGTGGGTCCTCCGGCCCCGCCGCCGTGCGGTGTAGCCTTGCCGCAGAACGACAGGGGAGCGCCACCAGGCGCTGAGAGTGCGGAACGGCCGCAGACCCTCGAACCTGATCCGGCTCATACCGGCGAAGGAAGTCGAGTCTCGATCGCATGCGCGATCCCCTCCCTGAGCCATGTGGGAGATCTCCATGTCCAACACGTCCCTGACAGGGCGCAGGCGAACCGTGCGCCTGGCGTCCGTCACGCTGCTGAGCCTCGGTCTGGCGCTCGGGTCGACCGCGTGCTCCCTCGGCGGATCGACGAGCGAGTCCAAGGGCACCGCCGAGGAGGAAGGTGCCCCCGAGAACACCCAGGTGGTGCTCGCGACCCACGAGTCGTGGTCGGTCCCGGACAAGGTGCTCGCGGAGTTCACCCGCGAGACCGGCTACGAGGTGGAGGTCCAGGCCTCCGGCGACGCGGGCGCGCTGACCAACAAGCTCGTCCTGACCCAGGGCTCGCCGATCGCAGACGTGGTGTACGGCGTCGACAACACGTTCGCCTCGCGGGCAGTCGAGGAAGGGGTCTTCGAGGACTACGAGCCGCAGGATGCTCCTGCCTCGGTCGGCGACTTCGAGATGCCGGACGACGCCGGCGCGGCCGCGCTGACCCCGGTCGACTTCGGCGACGTCTGCGTGAACGTCGACGACGCGTGGTTCGAGGACCAGGGCGTCGAGCCGCCGCGAACCCTCGAGGACCTGACCGAGCCGAGGTACCGGGACCTCTTCGTGACTCCGGGCGCGACCACCTCGTCGCCGGGCCTGGCGTTCCTGCTCGCCACGATCGCGGAGTTCGGCGAGGACGGCTGGCAGGAGTACTGGACGGAGCTGATGTCCAACGGCACGCGCGTCACCGCCGGGTGGACCGACGCCTACACCGTGGACTTCACCGCGGGAGGGGGAGGCGGCGACCGGCCGATCGTGCTGTCCTACGCGTCGTCGCCGCCCTTCACGATCCCCGAGGGCGGTGAGGAGCCGACGACGAGCGCACTGCTCGACACCTGCTTCCGGCAGGTGGAGTACGCCGGGGTGCTCGACGGTGCGGCCAACCCCGACGGAGCGAGGGCGCTGGTCGACTTCATGCTGTCCGAGAGCTTCCAGGAGGCGCTCCCGGAGAACATGTACGTCTTCCCCGTCGACGACTCCGTCGAGCTCCCCGACGTCTGGGCCCGCTGGGCGAAGGTCCCAGAGAAGCCGCTGAACGTCGACCCGTCGACGATCGCGGAGAACCGTGACGCGTGGCTCACCACGTGGGGGGAGATCACGACCCGGTGAGAGGCACCTGGGGTCCGCGGCTGGGGACCATCGCGCTCGCGGTGGTCCCGGTCGCCTTCCTCGGTGTCTTCTTCGTGCTCCCGCTCTCGGGCATGCTCGCCCAGGGCTTCTGGGTCGACGGGGCCCTCGACCTCTCCGGTGTCGCGGAGACCCTCTCGCGCCCGCGGGTGCACCGCGTCCTGTGGTTCACCGCCTGGTCGTCGCTCTCGGCCACGGCAGTCACGACCCTGCTGGGCGTGCCGGTCGCCTACGCGTTGTACCGGCTGGACTTCCGGGGACGGCACGCGCTGCGTGCCCTCGTGGTGATGCCGTTCGTGCTGCCGACCGTCGTGGTCGGCGTGGCGTTCCGCACGCTGCTCGCGCCCGCCGGTCCGCTCGGGTTCCTCGGCCTCGACGGCAGCGCGGTCGGGATCCTCGCCGCCCTCATCTTCTTCAACCTCGCCGTGGTTGTCCGCACGGTCGGCGGGCTGTGGGAGGGGCTCGACCGGCGACGCGAGGACGCGGCGGCGGCGCTCGGCGCCTCGCCGTGGCAGGTGCTGCGCACAGTGACGCTACCTGCCCTGAAGCCGGGGATCGTCTCGGCGGCGACGGTCGTCTTCCTCTTCTGCTCCACGGCGTTCGGCGTCGTGCTCACCCTCGGCGGCCTGCGCTACGGCACCGTCGAGACCGAGATCTACATCCTCACGACACAGTTCCTCGACCTCCGTGCGGCAGCGGTCCTCTCGGTCGTACAGCTCCTCGCGGTCGTCGTGCTCCTGCTCCTCGCCGGCCGCGCCAGGGGCGCCCGGTCGCACGCGCTCGACCGGGTGGCCGAGACGTCGACCAGGCGGCGACCGGGGCGACGGGATGTCTTCGCTCTGGTGGCCACGGGGTTGGTCGTGGGTTTCCTCGCCATGCCACTGCTGACACTGCTGCTCCGGTCCCTGCGCGACGCCGGCGGATGGGGTCTCGGCAACTACCGGAGCCTGGGTACGACGGGCGGGGGGAATGCCTTGACCGTGCCGGTGTGGACGGCGCTCGAGAACTCGCTGCGCATCGCCGTGGACGCCACCCTGCTGGCGCTGACCCTCGGCCTGACCGTCGCCTTCCTGGTCTCGCGTCCTGCTCGGGGGCGTGCCCAGCGACGCGGGCGGGCGTTCCTGGACGGCCTGTTCATGCTGCCGCTCGGCGTCTCCGCGGTGACCATCGGCTTCGGCTTCCTCATCACCCTCGACGAGCCGCCACTCGACCTGCGCTCCTCCCCGTTGCTCGTGCCGGTTGCGCAGGCGATGGTGGCGCTGCCGCTCGTCGTACGCACACTCGTCCCGGTGCTTCGCTCCATCGACCCGAGGCAGCGCCAGGCGGCCGCGACTCTTGGAGCCTCGCCGCTGCGGGCGCTGCTCGTGGTCGACCTGCCCGCCGTGTGGCGTCCGGGCCTCGCCGCGGCCGGGTTCGCGTTCGCCGTCTCGCTGGGGGAGTTCGGGGCCACGAGCTTCCTGGCCCGGCCGGACCGCCCCACGCTGCCGGTCGTGATCTACCAGCTGATCTCGCGTCCGGGAGCGGAGAACTTCGGCATGGCCCTGGCCGCGTCGGTCGTGCTCGCGGTGGTCACGGTGCTGGTCATGGGGGCCGTCGAGCGGCTGCGCATCAGGTCGATGGGATCGTTCTGACATGCTCACCGTGCGCGACCTGACCGTCCGCTTCGACGGGACCACCGCCGTGGACGAGGTGTCGCTCGACCTGCCCACGGGTGAGGTGCTCGCGGTCCTCGGCCCCTCGGGTTGCGGCAAGTCCACGCTGCTGCGCGCCATCGCCGGGCTCGAGGTGCTGTCCTCCGGCACCGTCGCCTACGACGACCAGGACCTCGCGGGCGTGCCGACGCACAAGCGGGGCTTCGCCCTGATGTTCCAGGACGGCCAGCTCTTCCCGAACCAGAGCGTCGCGGCCAACGTCGGCTACCCGCTGCGCCTGCGCGGTACCCCGCGAGTCGACGCAGCTCGGCGCGTGGCAGAGCTGCTCGAGCTCGTGGGACTGCCCGGGCACGGCGACCGGCTGCCTGCACAGCTGTCCGGCGGCGAGCGGCAGCGTGTGGCCCTCGCCCGTTCGCTGGCGGCAGACCCGAGGATGCTCCTTCTCGACGAGCCGCTGTCCGCGCTCGACCGGGAGCTGCGCGAGCGGCTCGCCGGTGACCTGCGCCGCATCCTCAAGGCGGCCGGGACCACGGCCCTGCTCGTCACCCACGACCACGACGAGGTGTGGACCGTCGCCGACCGGGTCGCCGTGATGCAGGCCGGGCGGATCCTCCAGGCGGGGACCCTGGACGAGGTGTGGCGTGCGCCGGTCAGCGGCGAGGTTGCCCTGCTCCTCGGCTACCCCACGATCCTCGAGGGGGAACCGGGACAGCAGCTCGCACGCGCAGGCGACCACGGCGACGTGGCCTCGGTCGGCGCGATCGCCCTGAGGCGTTCGGCGCTCCGCGTGGACCCCGCGGGGCGCCTCGGCGGCAGGGTCCTCTCCGCGACGGTGACCCCGGACGTCGTACGCCTGAAGGTCCTCGTCGAGGGCCTCGGCGAGATGCACGCCGTCGCCGCGCACGACGCGGACGTGAGGATCGACCACGACGTGCTGCTCCGCGTCGACATGTCGCGGACCGCCGTACTCCCGGGGCCCGCTCCTGCCCCGAGAGCGGCCTCGTCGGTTCGTTAGACTCCGCGCTTGTGAAGCGGCGGGCGTATGCACCCCTAATTGGGATTGCACTGATGACGGGGTTGCTCGCCGTCGTGGTGGGTCAGTCGCTCGGTCTTCCCCTCCGTGACCCGGAGGGTTTCCTCGGGCCCGCATGGATCCGCCTGCCCCTGCTGGTGCTCGGCGCGTTCCTCGCCGACGTCCTGCCGCGGGCCGCGTGGCGGTCGAGGGGCAAGCCCTCCCAGTTCCGCACCGAGGCGCGGGGGATCGTGCACGAGCACTGGACCCGCGAACGGATCACGCTCGTGGTGATCGGGCTCGTCAGCTTCTACGTGACCTACGTCGGCTACCGGAACCTCAAGAACTACCTACCGTTCATCCGCGAGGGCACCCAGGACCCGCTCCTCAAGGCGGTCGACGAGGCGATCTTCTTCGGCGGCGACCCCGCGATCTTCCTGCACACGGTGCTCGGGGAGGGGATCAGCGCGCACATCCTCTCGTTCATCTACCTCATCTTCCTGCCGTTCGTGCCCGTCTCGGTGACCGCCTGGCTGGTGTGGTCGCGCAACATCAGCTTCGGCTACTGGTACGTCACCGCGCAGTGCCTCGCCTGGGCGCTCGGGACTGCGAGCTACTACGCGATCCCGTCGCTGGGGCCCGCCTTCTACTACGTGTGGCTGTACTCCGGTCTCGAGCACACCGGGGTGACCCAGCTCCAGGACTCCTTGTTCTACGGGCGTTCGGAGGTTCGGTTCGACCCGTTCAACTCCGACGGCGTGCAGAGCGTCGCCGGCTTCGCGTCCCTGCACGTGGCGATCACGCTGGTTGCCGCGCTCGTCGCGCACTACACGGTGCGGCACGCCTGGATCCGCTGGGGCATGTGGATCTTCTTCGCGACCACGGTCGTCGCGACGATCTACTTCGGCTGGCACTACATCGCCGACGACGTCGCAGGTGCCCTCATCGCGATCGTCGCCGTCTACATCGGGGGCCTGGCCACGGGCCAGAAGTTCGACAGACACGGGCTCGCCTCGCATCCGACGACCAGCACCGCCGACGTCCCGGTCGAGGAGGCCGCAGCTCGCTGAGACCCGTAGTCATTTCGGGCCACCGGCAGATGATTACGAAATGGTCATCCGGATAGGGACGTTTTGTCCGATTTTCGGCAGTTGCCTGCTTAGTCTGGATCCAGGGAAACGTGGAGCTTGGGGAAGCTCCACAGCCGGCGGGGGGCCGGTTTCCACGAGTCTGGCCCGGAAGGGCTGGGGGGAGTTCAGACACATGTCACAGCACATCGGTGCGCGCTCGCGTGCTCATGCCTGCCGTCTCGGACCACCGGCCCGTGGACTGACCCTCGCCGACGCCAGCCGTCGGACGCATCGGGTCGCCGAGAGGCTCGGCCGATGAGGAGCTGAGTATCTGACGCAGGAACCTGGCTCCGCCCTCTCCTCCCAGCAGGGCGGAGCCGAGGAAGTCCCTTAGGTCCCTCCTCCCAGGGAGCGGCGGGACGTGCGTTCTGGGCCCATTCGCCGAGAACGCCGACAGCCACAACGGGCCCCAGACCTGTTGTGGCTGTCGCCTTTCCCGGGCGTGAGGACGATCGCCCGCAGGCATCCCGGGCACTTGCTCCGCTCGGAGGTGCGCCGGGAACTGCGCAGGTGGACGGTCTGGCCCGTGCTGACCGGATCGCCGGGGAGCCGAGGAGAGCGGTCGGGGGCAGGAACTGCACTTGTGGACGGTTTGGGCCCGTCCGGTCGAGCGAACCGGGGCGAAGGTCACGCATAAGGACGATGTGGGCCGCGCTTCGGGGCAGGGCGGCGGGCCCTCGGCAGTGCCTCCTGCCCGCTTTCTAACGAGGTGCCGCGATTGTCACGGCCGGAAAAGTCCGAAATTACAACCATGTAGTTAGTCAAGCCGACACGCCGTGTGACTGAAGTTTTTAATGAGAAAACTGT
>DASSMS010000083.1:0-7532 GCA_035688575.1 Nocardioidaceae bacterium | reverse complement strand
GGTCATGGAGGGCCTTCCGTGGGGTCTCGATGCTGCTGAGACACACCCTAGTCAGAAACGAGAACGTGTTCTAGTCTCTCCTCCGTGGCTATCAACATCGCAGACCTCTTCGAGCACGCAGTCGACGCGGTGCCTGACCGCCCCGTGATCCAGGTCGGCGACCGCAGGGTGACCTACCTGGAGCTCGAGTCCGACGCGAACCGGCTCGCGCACTACCTCGCCGGACGCGGCATCGGGGTCGGTGACCACGTCGGCATCTACGCCAAGAACAGCGTCGAGCATGTCGTCGCGCTGCTGGCGGTCTTCAAGATCCGCGCGGTGGCCATCAACGTCAACTACCGGTACGTCGAAGGTGAGCTGAACTACCTGTTCGACAACTCCGACATGGTGGCGCTGCTGCACGAGCGCCCCTACGCACCCCTGGTCGCCGCGACTGCGCCCAACCACGACAAGCTCACGACGATCGTCGCGATGCCCGATCCGACGGACCCGCGCAACCAGGCCGACATCAGCGGCTACGGCGGTGTCACCTGGGAGCAGGCCCTCGAGGGACAGAGCCCGGAGCGAGACTTCGTGGAGCGCAGTGCCGACGACGTCTACATCGTCTACACGGGCGGGACGACGGGCTTCCCCAAGGGAGTCATGTGGCGTCACGAGGACTTCTGGCGCGTCCTGGGCGGGGGCATCGACTTCTACACCGGCGAACGGCTCGAGGAGTTCGACCAGGCGAAGAAGGCGCTCGAGATCGAGCCCATGGTCACGTTCCCGCTGAGTCCTCTCATGCACGGCGGTGCGCAGGCGGCGATGCTGATGCACCTCTTCGGCGGGCACCTGACGATCCTGGCGCCGAAGTTCGACCCGGACGAGGTCTGGCGGATCGTCGACGCCCACAAGGTCCAGCTGATCTTCATGACCGGCGATGCGATGGCCCGTCCGCTGATCGAGACCTACGAGAACGGCGGCTACGACGGTTCGTCCCTGGTCGCCGTAGCCAGCAGTGCCGCCATCTTCAGTCGACCCGTCAAGGAGCGTTGGATGGCAGCGTTCCCGAACACGTTCTTCACCGACTCGGTCGGCAGCTCGGAGACCGGCTTCCAGGGCACCGGGCTCCAGGACGCCGAGAACATCAAGGGGGAGGGCTGTGTGGTCAGCCTCGGTCCCGAGTCCGTCGTCCTCGACGAGGCCAACGAGATCCTCGACCTCGCCCGCAACGTGGGAGCCGTCGGCCGGCTCGCGCGGTCCGGTTCGGTCCCGCTGGGGTACTACAAGGACCCGGCGAAGTCGGCGCGCACCTTCATCGAGATCGACGGCACGCGCTACTCGGTGCCCGGTGACTTCGCCCGCATCGAGCCCGACAACAAGGTGACCCTGCTCGGCCGCGGATCCAACTGCATCAACACCGGTGGCGAGAAGGTGTACCCCGAAGAGGTCGAGATGGCGCTGAAGGCGCACCCCGACGTGTACGACGTTCTCGTGGTGGGTGTCACCGACGAGAACTACGGCCAGGCCGTATCTGCCGTGATCCAGCCCCGGGGCGAGAGCCGACCCGCACTCGAGGACCTCCGGACCTTTCTGCGCCCGATGCTCTCCGGCTACAAGCTGCCGCGCTCGGTGACCTACGTCCCGGAGATCCCGCGGAGCGCCACCGGCAAGGCGAACTACCCGAAGGCACGGGAGCTCGCCGCGGGCGCCGAGAACGCCACGGCCGCGGTCTGAGACCGTCCCACCTCTCCCGGACTCGAAAGGCTTTCTCATGCGCACCGACCTCTGCGACGAGTTCGGGATCGAGTACCCGATCTTCGCCTTCACCCCCTCCGAGCACGTCGCGGCCGCGGTGAGCCGGGCCGGTGGCCTCGGCGTCCTCGGCTGTGTCCGCTTCAACGACGCCGAGGAGCTCGAGAAGACCCTCGCGTGGATGGACGGGAACACGGACGGCAAGCCGTACGGCGTCGACGTGGTCATGCCGATGAAGGTCCCCACCGAGGGCAGCGCGGTCGACCTCGAGTCGATGATCCCCGAGGGGCACCGCAGGTTCGTCGACGACACCCTGCGCAAGCTCGGGGTCCCGCCCCTCGCAGAGGGCGAGGGCCGCGAGGGCGTGCTCGGCTGGCTGCACTCGGTCGCGCGCTCGCACGTCGAGGTGGCGCTGAGCCACCGGCCGGTGCTGATCGCCAACGCGCTCGGCTCCCCGCCGACGGACGTCATCGACCAGGCCCACGCGGCGGGCGTCAAGGTCGCCGCGCTTGCCGGTGCCGCCAAGCATGCGCTGTCGCACGTACGAAACGGCGTGGACATCATCGTCGCCCAGGGCTACGAGGCCGGCGGTCACACGGGCGAGGTGGCCAGCATGGTCCTCACGCCGGAGATCGTCGACGCGGTCGGTCCGGACGTGCCGGTCCTCGGAGCCGGCGGAATAGGGTCCGGTCGGCAGGTCGCGGCGTCTCTCGCGCTCGGGGCGCAGGGCGTGTGGACCGGCTCGATCTGGCTGACGGTCGAGGAGTACTCCAACCTCTCGTCCAACCCCGGCATGACCGAGGCGTTCCTGCGGGCGGACTCCACCGACACGGTTCGCACCCGGATCTACACCGGAAAGCCCGCGCGGCTGCTCAAGACGAAGTGGACCGAGGCGTGGGCCGAGGAAGGGGCGCCACAACCCCTGCCGATGCCGCTGCAGAACCTTCTCGTCAGCGAGGCCCACAACCGGATCAACGCCAGCGGCGACCCCGACGTCATCTCGATGCCGGTCGGCCAGATCGTGGGCCGGATGAACCGGGTACGCCCGGTCGCCGAGGTGATGGCCTCCCTGGTGGCCGAGTTCGAGGAAGCCGTCGCGCGGCTCGACGAGGTCCGGGGCGCCTGACGCCCGCGTGGACCGGGATGTGCCAGCATCGTGCGGTGCCCCGGCTCCGCGTCCTGACCTACAACATCTGGATGGGTGGCCGCCGCGCGACGTGGCTGCGCGACTGCGTCCGTGAGGCCGCCCCCGACGTACTCCTGGTCAACGAGAGCCCCAAGACACCGCTGCTGTGGCGCGGCCGTTGCCGCCGGCTCGCGGACGAGTGGGGCATGAGGTACGTCGCCGGAGGCCGCGACGCCGGGTCGAACATGATCCTGGTCGTTCCGGGCATCAGCGTGAAGTCCTCCCACGTCACCACGCTCCGGCAGCCCCTCTTCCAGCCACGCCGGGGCATCGCCGCCGCCCAGCTGCGGGTCCGCGGTTCGTTGGTGGGTGTGGTCTCGTGCCACCTCAGCCTCGAGGCGGACCGTCGTGCGCGGGAGGTCGAGCGGGTGATCGAGGTCGCCGGACGTCTCCGCGGCACCGTGCTGATCGGTGGTGACCTCAACGAGAAGCCCGGTGGTCCGAGCTGGCGTCGGCTGCGCGAAGCAGGCTACGCCGACCACGGTTCCAAGGCGTGGCCGACCTTCCCGGCCGATGCGCCGATCAAGCGCATCGACGCGCTCCTGGTGCGGGGCGGGGCCCCCGTCTACCACGGGGACCCGGGCGTGGACGACGCGCTCCAGGCGAGGGCGAGCGACCACCGAGCCGTCCTGGCCGTCCTCGACATCTGAGATCCGATCCACCCGTTCGACTTCCGAACAATTCAAGGGACTGGTCCAGTCCACCGGGACGCAACTTGACGGCGTGGGTATGCGTCTACTTGTCAGCGCGCAGACGACAGGACCGGCGGAGAAGCCGCCCCCGTTTACCGAGAGGACCCGTCATGTGTCGGAAGACGTCACCCCAGGGAAACCTCACCTGCTCGCGCGTTGACTGCGACGGTGTGGGTCACGTGTGGGAGCACCCCAGTGCCGCCCGCGATGCCAAGGCCGACGCGGACGCCCGCTGCCAGGACTGACCAGCCCGCAGCGCCGGGTGTACGTCGTGTTCGTCCCGAGGCCCCGCTGGACCTCCCGGACGGCGGTCGGCTCCTCCGGTCCGAGCTCAGCTCCCGGACGGAGCACCAAGGCCGCCATCCCCTCGTCGTCGACCCGCTCGTCCGACACGGCGTAGACCGCCGCACACCCGCCCGCGAAGGAGCGCTGGACGATCCGGGTCAGGCCGGCTCGGCGGCAAGAGCGCGGCCCACGGCCAGCGCCTGCCGAGTGGTCCCCCCGAGCATGAGCTCGTGGCGCTTGGCGGCGGTGAAGTAGCGGTGCGCGGCGCCGTCGAGGTCGATCCCGACCCCGCCATGGACGTGAACGGTCGTGTGGGCGATCTTGTGGCCGGTGTCGGCGGCCCAGAGCTTGGCAGTGGCGACCTCGACCTCGGCCGGCAGGTCCTCGCTGAGACGCCATGCTGCCTGCCACATCGTGAGCCGAACCCCCTGCACGTCGATGTAGCCGTCGCCCAGACGCTGTGACACCGCTTGGAACGTGCCGATCGGTCGGCCGAACTGCTCCCGGGTCCGGGCGTACTCCGCGGTCAGCTCGAGGGCGCCCTCGACCACGCCCAGCTGCACGGCACACACCGCGACGGTGAGGCGGGCGGCGAGCCAACCGGTGACCTCCGAGCCGGCCCCGACCGCGCCCAGGACACGTTCGGCGCCGAGG
Source organism: Nocardioidaceae bacterium (assembly GCA_035688575.1). Lineage (GTDB taxonomy): Bacteria > Actinomycetota > Actinomycetes > Propionibacteriales > Nocardioidaceae > Nocardioides_C. The sequence continues at coordinate 2,981 of DASSMS010000083.1, read as the reverse complement.
TCCACACGGTCGAGCTCGAGGCGGGCGGCCGTGTCACCGTCGTTGAGGAGCTGACCCTCGATCCGCACACCTGGGTCGTCGCGGCGCACGAGCAGCACCACGAGGCCCTTGCCGGTGTCCGCGGGGACCAGGAACAGGTCGGCGACGGTGCCCGACGGTACGACGGTCTTGGTGCCTGTCACGGTCCAGCGGTCGCCGCTCCGCTCGGCCGACGTCGTCGGACGCTCCGGGACGTCGGCGTGGTCCTCTCCGAGCGCCACGGTCAGGACGTTCTCGCCGCGAGCCGCTGCCGGCACCCACTTCCGCACCTGGTCGGGGGTGCCGAACCGCGCGATCGCGGAGGCGGCAACGGCATGGGGGGCAAGGGGCAGGGGAGCCACGACCCGGCCCGCCTCGACCGCCACGCTGCACAGCTCGAGCAGACCGAGCCCTGCGCCGCCTGCTTCCTGCGGGAGGTGCAGGCCGAGCAGGCCGGCTGTGCCGAGCTCCTTCCAGAGCTCGATGTCGAAGCGCGCATGGCCGGCCTCGACCTCGCGGAGCCGCGCCTGCGTGCACCGGTCTGTGAGGAGTCGCCGGGCCAGCGCGGACGCGTCCTGCTGTTCGGGGGAGAGGGTGAAGTCCATGCGGGGCTCCTGCTCATCGCTTGGCGGCGGGCAGGCCGAGGCCCACCATGCCGATGATGTCGCGCTGGATCTCGTTGGTGCCGCCGCCGAAGGTCATGACCAGCGAGGTGCGGTGGAACCGCTCGAGGCGGCCCGCGAGGACGGCGGCAGGGGAGTCGGCACGCACGAGGGCGTTCGGTCCCACGATCTCCATGAGCGCGCGGTACACCTCGGTGGCGAGCTCGCTGCCGTACACCTTGGTGGCGGAGGCGTCGGCCGGGCTGAGGTCCTCGCCCGCAGACGAGGCGATCTTCCAGTTCATCAGGCTGAGCAGCTCCACCCGCGCATGAGCGCGGCCCAGGAGGACCTGCACCCACTCGGCGTCGATAACGCGGCTGCCGTCGGGCAGCTTGGTCTCCTGGGCCCAGCGGCGGACCTCTGCCACGGAGTGGACCAGGGGGGCGGCGGAGGTCAGCGCGACGCGCTCGTGGTTGAGCTGGTTGGTCATCAACGGCCACCCGCCGTTGAGCTCGCCCACCAGGTTCGAGACAGGCACGCGGACGTCCTCGTAGTAGGTGGCGGAGGTGTGGACACCGGCGACCGTGTGGACGGGCGTGTAGGAGAACCCTTCGGCGTCCGCGGGGACCAGGATGATCGAGAGGCCCTTGTGGCGGGGCAGCTCCGGGTCGGTGCGGCAGGCCAGCCAGATGTAGTCGGCGTACTGGATGAGGCTGGTCCACATCTTCTGCCCGTTGATGACGAACTCGTCGCCCTCGCGGCGGGCTCGGGTCTTGAGGTTGGCGAGGTCGGTGCCCGCGGCGGGCTCGCTGTAGCCGATCGAGAAGTGCATCTCGCCCTTTAGGATCGCGGGGAGGAACTTCTGCTTCTGGTCGTCCGTCCCGAACCTCATGATCGTGGGGCCCACGGTGTTGAGGGTCAGGTGTGGGACGGGGACTCCGGCGATGGCCGCCTCGTCGGAGAAGATCAGCTGCTCGACCATCGACCGGTTCTGGCCGCCGTACTGCTCGGGCCAGCCGATGCCGAGCCAGCCGTCCTGACCCATCTGCCTCACGACGTCCTGGTAGACCCCGCCCTCGCCGAACTCGCCGGTCGCCGAGGCGAGGGCGGCCCTCCGCTCGGGGGTGACGAGCTCGGCGAAGTACGCGCGAAGCTCGGCGCGGAGGCGCTCGTGCGCGTCGGTCAGAGCCACCCGCATCCGGGCCTCCTAAAAACTGGAACGTGTTTCAGTAGGAGGCTAGCCTGGCCGTCTTGGACCTGTCGAGACCTGGCGGATCGACCGGCAGAACTATAACCTGTTCCAGTACTTCACCACGGCTGTCGCAAGTCCACCTGGAGGAAGCGGATGAACCCGGTCAACGCCCCTGACCACGTGCGCGACATCGACCGCGGGGCGCTGCCGACGCGGTTCGCGCGTGGTTGGCACTGCCTGGGCCTCGCCGACAGCTTCCGCGACGGGAAGCCGCACGCCATCGAGGCGTTCGGGACCAAGCTCGTGGTCTGGGCGGACTCCACCGGCAGGCTCCACGTCCTCGACGGCTACTGCCGGCACATGGGCGGGGACCTGACACAGGGCACGGTGAAGGGCGACGAGGTGGCCTGCCCCTTCCACGACTGGCGGTGGGGCGGCGACGGCAAGTGCAAGGCGATCCCCTACGCCAAGCGGATCCCGCTGCGGGCCCGCACCCGGACCTGGCGGGCGATGGAGGAGAACAGGCAGCTCTTCGTCTACAACGACCCCGAGGGCAACGCGCCACCGGACGACGTCGTGATCCCGAGGGTCGACGCCGCGTTCGACGACGCGTGGACCGACTGGACCTGGAACACGCTGTTCATCGACAACGCCAACTGCCGCGAGATCATCGACAACGTCGTGGACATGGCGCACTTCTTCTACATCCACTACGCCTTCCCGACGTACTTCAAGAACGTCTTCGAGGGTCACGTCGCCACGCAGTACATGAACTCCCGCGGGCGGCCCGACATGTCGGGCGGCGGCTACGCCGGTGAGGAGATGCTGCTGACGTCCGAGGCGTCGTACTTCGGGCCGTCGTACATGATCAACCCGCTGACCACGAGCTACAAGGGCATCGAGGTCGACGTCATCCTGATCAACTGCCACTACCCGGTGACGGCCGACTCCTTCGTCCTGCAGTACGGGTTGATCGTCAAGAAGCTCGACGGCCTCGACGACGAGACCGCGGACAAGATCGCCAAGAAGTACTCCGACATGTTCGGGGAGGGCTTCATGCAGGACGTCGAGATCTGGCGCAACAAGGCGCCGATCCAGAACCCTCTGCTCTGCGAGGAGGACGGCCCGGTCTACCAGCTTCGCCGCTGGTACGAGCAGTTCTACGTCGA
>DASSMS010000062.1:0-14786 GCA_035688575.1 Nocardioidaceae bacterium | reverse complement strand
CGTGATGACGGTGGCGAGTCTGGTGCAGGCAGAGGCGAGGTTCGACAAGGACTTCCCGAAGGTCAGCCGCGTGATCTACAACCGGCTCGAGGAGCCGATGCCGCTCCAGTTCGACTCGACGGTGCACTACGCCGTCGGCCGAGACGGCGGGGTCGGCACGAGCGACGACGACCGGGACTCCGACTCGGAGTACAACACCTACAAGCACGCCGGTCTCCCGCCGACGCCGATCATGGCGCCGGGGGAGCAGGCGATCGAGGCGGCGCTCAACCCCGCTGACGGTCCGTGGCTGTACTTCGTCACGACGAACCCGGACACCGGCGTCACGAAGTTCGCCGAGGGCTACGACGAGCACCTGCAGAACAAGCAGGAGTTCGACGAGTGGTGCTCCTCCTCGGCCAACTGCTGAGCCGGACGGGACGATGTCGACCCGTTGCGCCGTCCTCGGCAGCCCCATCGCGCACTCGCTGTCGCCGGTGCTCCACCGGGCGGCCTACGCCGAGCTGGGCCTCGACTGGCAGTACACCGCCCACGAGGTCAGCGGGGCCGAGCTGCCGGACTTCCTCGCGGGACTCGACGAGACCTGGCGGGGCCTGTCGCTGACGATGCCGTTGAAGCGCGCCATCGTGCCTCTGCTCGACGGGCTCAGCGACCGCGCGGCCCAAGCGCAGGCCGTGAACACCGTCATCCTCGAGCCGGGTCGGCGGACCGGCCACAACACCGACATCCCCGGGGCGGTGGCCGCGGTCCGCGAGCGCACCGACCTGCCGTTGCTGACCGCGGTGATCGTCGGGGGCGGTGCGACGGCCAGTTCGACCCTGCTGGCCCTCGCAGATCTCGGGTGCACCTCGGTCCGGGTCGTCGTCCGGGACACCTCCCGTGTGGAGGAGACCCTCGAAGCGGCAGGCCGGCACCCGGCACGCCCGATGGTGGAGGTGCTCACGTTCCGGGAGGCAGCGGCCTCCGCAGAAGCGCTGCGCCCGGCGATCGTGGTCTCGACCGTGCCGGCGGAGGCGCAGGGGGAGGCCGTGCTCCGCCTGGCCCGGACGGCGCCGGTTGTGTTCGACGTGCTTTACGACCCTTGGCCGACGCCCCTTGCAGCCCTGGCCGCCACTGAGCGGAAGATCTTCGTCTCCGGACTGGACCTGCTGGCGCACCAGGCGGCGCTCCAGGTGACGCTGATGACCGGCGCGGAGGACCCGCCGCTCGAGGCGATGCGGGCCGCCGGGCTTGCCGCCCTGACCTGAGGCGGCGCGCCGCAGAACATCCCGCCCACGTGCGCCACCTTCTCGCGACATCGCGAAGGAGGCGCTCGCAGCGGGTCTGCGAGGTTAGGCTTGCGGACCATGAGCTTCGACGGGTGGTACCCCTTGGCAGGTGCCGTGATGGCGGTCATCGGCGCGGTGCTCGGCTGGTTCGTCCCCACGCTGGTCGCCCGCATCCCCGAGCCCGAGCCCGAGGTGCCCGCCGACGAGGCCGGCGCGGCGGGCGAGGGCCCCGCGGAACCAGAGACGCAGTCGGTGGGGCCGTCCGAGCCCGAGGAACCGAAGGAGCCCTACGCCGCGATCGCCGCGCTGCCTGGCCTGACCTGGAAGAGCGCGCTCGCCTCGGCCGTTACCGCGGGGCTCGTCGGCATGCGGGTCGGGTGGGACCCTGCGCTGCTGGTGTGGGCCTACCTCGTGCCCGTCGGCGTTGCCCTCGCCGTCGTGGACTGGCGCACCCGGCTGCTGCCCACGAAGGTGATCGCGCCGTCGTACGCCGTGGTCGTCGCCCTCACCCTCCTCGCAGGAACCATGAGCGGCGACTGGGACTCCGTGGTGCGGGCCGGGTGGGGCTGGCTGATCGCCGGCGGCACGTTCTTCGTGCTCTGGTTCGTCTACCCCCGGGGCATGGGCTACGGCGACGTGCGTCTCTCCGGCCTCCTCGGCATCGCGCTCGGCTACCTCGGCTGGGGGCAGCTGGTGACGGGCGTCTACGCCGGCTTCCTGCTCGGCGGGGTCGGCGGGCTGCTCCTCTCGCTGCTGCGGATCGTCGACCGCAAGGCCTACCCGTTCGGGCCCTTCATGCTGGTCGGCGCGGTCGTCGGCGTCCTGGCGGGGCCCGGCGTCGCTGCGTGGTACGCAACGTCCTGAGCGCTCGGCGGCCGTGAAACACTGTCGGCATGCTGCGTTGGCTCACTGCGGGCGAGTCGCACGGACCCGCCCTTGTCGCTGTGCTCGAAGGTCTGCCTGCCCATGTGGAGGTGACCTCGGGTGACCTCGCCGACGCGCTGGCCCGCCGGCGCCTCGGGTACGGCCGGGGTGCCCGGATGAAGTTCGAGGCAGACGAGATCGAGATCATCGGCGGGCTCCGGCACGGGCGGTCCCTCGGCAGTCCGGTGGCCATCCGCATCGGCAACAGCGAGTGGCCCAAGTGGGAGAAGGTCATGGCGGCCGACCCCGTGGACCCCGTCGAGCTCGAGAGCCTGGCCCGCAACGCCGCGCTCACCCGCCCACGCCCGGGCCACGCCGACCTGGTGGGCATGCAGAAGTACGACTTCGACGAGGCCCGGCCGGTCCTCGAACGGGCCTCCGCACGTGAGACCGCCGCCCGCGTGGCGCTCGGCGCAGTGGCCATGAAGTTCCTCGAGCAGGCAGTGGGCGCGCAGGTCGTCTCGCACGTCGTCGCCATCGGCACGGCGAAGGCTCCCCATGGCTCGGTGCCTGGGCCCGGCGACGTCGCGCGCCTCGACGCCGACCCGGTGCGCTGCCTGGACGCCGACGCCAGCAAGGCGATGGTCGCCGAGATCGACCAGGCCCACAAGGACGGCGACACGCTCGGCGGAGTGGTGGAGGTGGTCGTGCACGGCCTCCCGCCCGGCCTGGGCTCGCACGTGCACTGGGACCGGCGGCTCGACGCCCGGCTGGCCGGAGCGCTCATGGGCATCCAGGCGATCAAGGGCGTCGAGGTCGGCGACGGTTTCGACCTCGCCGCCACCCCGGGCTCGAAGGCCCACGACGAGATCGTGGGCACCGAGGAGGGCATCCGTCGTACCTCCGGCCGCTCCGGCGGCACCGAGGGCGGCATGTCGACAGGCGAAATCCTGCGGGTGCGGGCGGCGATGAAGCCGATCGCCACCGTGCCCCGCGCCCTCCGGACGGTCGACGTGGCCACCGGCGAGGAGGCGGTCGCGCACCACCAGCGCTCGGACGTGTGCGCGGTGCCCGCGGCGGGGATCGTCGCGGAGGCCATGGTCGCCCTGGTCCTCGCCGACGTGGTGCTGGAGAAGTTCGGGGGTGACTCCGTGGCCGAGACCCGGCGGAACGCCGAGGCCTACCTGTCGTCGCTGAGGTTCGCGTGAGCGCCGGGCGTCCCCGGGTCGTGCTCGTCGGGCCCATGGGGGCGGGCAAGACGACGGTGGGGAGGCTCCTGGCCTCCGCCTGGGACCTCCCACTCCGCGACACCGACCGGGACGTGGAGGACGCACAGGGCCGGCCGATCTCGGACATCTTCGTCGACCAGGGTGAGCGGTTCTTCCGCGACCTCGAGCGGGTCGCCGTGGCGGACGCGCTCGCCACGCACGAGGGGGTCCTCGCCCTCGGTGGTGGTGCTGTGGTCGACCCCGAAACGCGCGCGGCGCTGAAGGATCACACGGTCGTCTTCCTGCACGTGGGGCTGTCCGACGCGGTGAAGCGGGTGGGCCTCGGCTCGGCGCGGCCGCTCCTGCTCGGCAACGTGCGCGCCCGCGTGAAGGCCCTCCTCGACGAGCGCCTGCCCGTGTACCGCGAGGTCGCCACGATCACCGTGGAGACCGACGGGAGGACGGCCGAGGACGTGGCCGGCGAGGTGCGCGAGCAGGTCGAGCGCCTCGAGACCGCCGCACCCAGCCAGGAGGAGCTTTGAGCGACCTGTCCACCCTGCACGTCGGGGGAGCCTCGCCGTACGACGTGGTGGTCGGCACCGGCCTGCTGGGGGAGCTACCCGGGATGCTCGGCAAGGACGTCAGGCGTGTGGCGGTCATCCACCCCCGTGCTCTCGCCGCCACCGGGGAGGTGATCCGGGCCGACCTCGCCGAGCAGGGCTACGAGGCGCACGGCATCGAGATCCCCGACGGCGAGGAGGCGAAGCTCGCTCCGGTGGCGTCGTTCTGCTGGCAGGTGCTCGGCCAGACCGGGTTCACGCGCACGGACGCCGTCGTCACCGTCGGCGGCGGATCGACTACCGACATGGGCGGGTTCGTCGCGGCCACCTGGCTTCGCGGGGTGAAGGTCGTGCACATGCCGACCACGCTCCTGGGCATGGTCGATGCCGCGGTCGGCGGCAAGACCGGGATGAACACCACCGAGGGCAAGAACCTCGTCGGCGCCTTCCACGAGCCGGCCGGGGTCCTGTGCGACCTCGCCACGCTGGAGACCCTGCCGCGCAACGAGCTGATCAGCGGCCTGGCCGAGGTGATCAAGTGCGGGTTCATCGCCGACCCCGCGATCCTCGACCTGGTCGAGGCCGACCCTACGGTGGCCACTACTGCCGGCACCGACGTCCTGCGTGAGCTGATCGAGCGTTCCATCCGGGTGAAGATCGGCGTCGTCGTCGAGGACCTCAAGGAGACCGGCGGTCTGTCCGGGCATCCGGGCAGGGAGGTCCTGAACTACGGCCACACCCTCGGCCACGCGGTGGAGCGGGTCGAGCGCTACAAGTTCCGCCACGGCGCGGCCGTCGCGATCGGGATGACCTACGTCGCCGAGCTCGCGCGGCTCGCGGGCAAGCTCGACGAGGCGACCGCGGAAAGGCACCGCGCGGTACTCGAGCTGGTCGGGCTGCCCACGACCTACCGTGGTGGCGTGTGGAGCCAGCTCCACGAGGCGATGAAGGTGGACAAGAAGTCCCGGGGGGACCAGCTGCGCTTCGTGGTGCTCGAGGGCTTGGCGCGGCCCACCATCTTGGCCGCGCCCGACCCCGCGCTGCTCACCGCGGCGTACGCCGAGATCTCGAGGGACACGCGATGAGTGGCCCCACCAAGGTGCTGGTGCTCAACGGCCCGAACCTGGGCCGTCTGGGTCGCCGGCAGCCGGAGATCTACGGCACCGTCAGCCACGACGACCTGGCGCGGATGTGCGTCGAGTGGGGAGGCGAGCTCGGCCTGGACGTGGAGGTCCGGCAGACCAACCACGAGGGCGTGATGGTCGACTGGCTCAACGAGGCCGCCGATGCCGGGACGCCGCTGGTCCTCAACGCGGCGGCGTGGACGCACTACTCCTACGCGGTGTATGACGCGTGCGCGCAGCTTGTCGCTCCGCTGGTGGAGGTCCACATCTCCGACCCGATGAGCCGCCCGGAGGAGTTCCGGCACCATTCCGTCGTGACCCCGCACGCCGCCCGCGTAGTGGCCGGCCGCGGGATCGAGGGCTACCGCGAGGCGCTGGAGCACCTCGCCGCCTGGTGACCGGAGACCGGAGACCCTCCCCGGCGCCGGCGCAGGCTCAGCGGCGGGCGTGGCTACCCTGCTGGACCGGCTCCTGCCGGGCCAGCACGCTGCGGCGCCGCCCGAAGGCAAGGTAGACCAGCAGCCCGACCGCCATCCAGAGCCCGAAGTTGCGCCAGGTGGGCACGGTCAGGTTCACCATGAGCCACATCGTCGCCAGCACCGAGAGCAGGGGGAGCAGCGGCACCAGCGGCGCCCGGAAGCCCCGCTCGAGCTCCGGCCGGGTTCGTCGCAGCACCAGCACCGCCACCGAGCAGAACAGGAACGCGAAGAGCGCGCCGATGACCAGCAGCTGCTCCAGGTCGACCAGGCCGGGGTAGAGCGCCAAGGCCGCGGCCGCGGCGCCGGCGGCGGCCGCGGCCGGCGCCGGCGAGGAGAACGACCGGGACACCTGCCCGAGGCGCTCGGGGAGCAGGCCGTCGCGCCCCATCGCGAACAGCAGCCTGCTCAGGGCGATGAGGACGACCATGACCACGGTGGTCAGGGCCAGCAGGGCCCCCAGGTTGACGACGCGGACCGCCCAGGTGGCGCCGGCGGCGGCGAGGGCGTCGGAGACCGGCGCGTCCGACCCGAGTTCGGTGTAGGGGCGCAGGCCGACCATGACGGTCGCCATGGCGACGTACAGCACCGTCACGACCAGCAACGACAGCAACATGCTGCGCGGGATGCTGTGCCGGGGATTCCGGGCGTCCTCGGCGGCTGTCGCGATGAGGTCGAAGCCGATGAACGCGAAGACGATCACGCTCGCCGCGGTGAAGATGCCCATCAGGCCGAAGCTGTCGCCGGCACCGAGCACGAGCTGCACGACGGTCTCCGACGCCTGCTCGGAAGGTCGTGCGGGAGGCACGAACGGGCTGTAGTTGCGGGTGTCCACCAGCATGGCGCCCACCACGATCACGAACACGATGACGGCGACCTTTGCGACCACCACCGCGGACAGGACGCGTGCGGACAGCTTGGTCCCGGTGACCACGAGCAGGGCGAGCAGCAGCACGAGCGCGAAGCCGACCCAGTTGGTGCCCTCGTCGACCTGGGCGTTGGCACCGAGCCAGGTCGGCACCGGTACACCGAAGCTGTTGACGGTGGCCACCAGGTACGCCGCCCAGACGCGTGCCACCAGCGCGGCGGCCACCACCAGCTCGAGGACGAGCGCCCAGCCGACCAGCCACGCCCAGAGTTCGCCTACCGCGACATAGGTGAAGGTGTAGACGCTGCCCGCGGCCGGGATCGTAGAGGAGAGCTCTGCGTAGCTGAGCGCAGCCAGGAGGCAGACCAGCGCCGCCACCACGAACGAGACGATCACCGCGGGACCCGCCTGGGAAGCCGCCTGCCGGCCCGATAGTGAGAAGATCCCGGCACCGATCATCACGCCGAGCCCGAGCATCACCAGATGGGTCGTGCCGAACACCCGGGGGAGCCGGTGGCGGGCGACGTCCGTCCGGTGGACGGCAGCCTCCGCGGTCAACCTGCGTGCACTTCCCTTGTCGGGTGCCTGACTCGACATGCCGCCTCCGCGCGATCCGCTGTCCCGAGAATCCCCCGCGAGAACCTACCCCGGCGGAGCTCGGGCGGCCAGCGGCCGACTAAACTGTCTCGCGCCGCGCGATGCGGCTCCCACTTGTACCGACAGAGGACTCGACTGCGCAATGGCAACGACCAACGACCTGAAGAACGGCATGGTTCTCAACCTCGACGGCCAGCTCTGGTCCGTTGTGTGGTTCCAGCACCACAAGCCCGGCAAGGGCGGCGCCGTCGTGCGTACCAAGCTCAAGAACATCGAGTCGGGCAAGACGGTGGACAAGACGTTCAACGCCGACGTGAAGGTCGAGGTCGCCAACGTCGACAAGCGGACGATGCAGTACCTCTACAACGACGGCACCTCCTACGTCTTCATGGACACCTCGACCTACGACCAGATCGAGGTCCCGCCGGAGATCGTCGGCGACGCGAAGAACTTCCTGCTCGAGAACCAGGAGGCGATCGTCGCCACCAACGAGGGCCGCGTGCTCTACATCGAGCTGCCCGCGTCCGTCGAGCTCCTCGTCGAGTACACCGAGCCCGGCCTCCAGGGCGACCGCTCCACCGGTGGTACGAAGCCGGCCCGCCTCGAGACCGGGCACGAGATCTCGGTGCCGCTGTTCATCACTACCGGCGAGAAGATCAAGGTCGACACGCGCGACAGCAGCTACCTGGGCCGAGTCAGCTCCTGATGGCAGCTCGTTCCAAGGCCCGCAAGCGCGCTCTCGACATCCTGTTCGAGAGCGAGGCACGAGACGTCGCCGCCTCCCTGGTGCTCGAGGAGCGCATGCGCGCCGGCGACCCGCCGATCCACGAGTACACCGCGGCACTCGTCCGCGGGGTCGCCGAGAACGCGCCCCGGATCGACGAGCTGATCTCCGCCTACGCCCAGGGCTGGAGCCTCGAGCGGATGCCCGCCGTGGACCGCAACGTCCTGCGGATCGGCGTCTACGAGATCCTCTACGTCGAGGACGTGCCCGACGCGGTCGCGGTCAGCGAGGCCCTGAACCTCGTCCGCGAGCTCTCGACGGACGAGTCGCCGAACTTCGTCAACGGAGTGCTCGGCAACATCCTTCGCAACAAGCCCGCGCTCACGGTCTGAGCAGCCCCGCTCCTGGAGCGGTGACCGCGGCGCCGACGTGCTCGTGGCACTACGGCGCCGTTTCTTTCGGGTGGCCCGTCCGCCCTGTGGGCGTTCACGTGGCGCGCGTTCCTGCGACCTGGTCGGGCTGGTAGGCTCCGAACCGTTCGACATCCTTTAACGAGCCGTCCCGTGAGGCGGAGAAGGAGGTCTGGCTCGCTGATGCCTGCCGACACGACGGTCCCACCAGGCTCCGGACGCACCGTCCTGGACGCGCGTGACATCTCCCGCGCACTCACCCGCATCGCCCACGAGATCCTCGAGCGCAACAAGGGCGCCGAGGACCTGGTCCTCCTCGGGATCCCGAGCCGCGGCGTGCCCCTTGCGCGACGCGTCGCCGCGAAGATCGCCGCCGTCGAGGGGGTCGACATCCCGGTCGGCTCGCTCGACGTGACGATGTACCGCGACGACCTGAGGATGCGCCCGACGCGGACCCTGCTCCCCACCGACATCCCGCCGGGCGGCATCGACGGCAAGACGGTCGTGCTGGTCGACGACGTGCTGTTCTCAGGCCGCACCATCCGCGCCGCGCTCGACGCGATGAACGACATCGGCCGCCCACGCTCGGTCCGACTCGCGGTCCTCGTCGACCGCGGCCACCGGGAGCTGCCGATCCGGGCCGACTTCGTCGGGAAGAACCTCCCCACGTCCCTGGTCGAGAAGGTGGCCGTGCGCCTGGAGGAGTTCGACGGCTCGGACGCCGTCATGATCTCCGGCGGGGCCGCCGAAGGTGAGGAGTCCGCATGAACCGCCATCTGCTGAGCACCGGGGACCTCACCCGTGACGACGCCGAGCTGATCCTCCGGACGGCCGAGGAGCTGCGCTCGCTGGCCGACCGGCCGATCAAGAAGCTCCCAGCGCTGCGTGGGCGCACGGTCGTGAACCTCTTCTTCGAGGACTCCACCCGCACCCGGATCTCGTTCGAGGCGGCCGCGAAGCGGCTCTCGGCCGACGTCATCAACTTCGCCGCGAAGGGCTCGAGCCTCAGCAAGGGGGAGAGCCTCAAGGACACCGCGCTGACGCTGGAGGCGATGGGCGCCGACGCCGTCGTGATCCGCCACTGGGCCTCCGGCGCCCCGCACCTGCTCGCCAACTCCGGGTGGGTCCGCTCGAGCGTGGTGAACGCCGGCGACGGGACTCACGAGCACCCCACCCAGGCGCTCCTCGACGCGTTCACCATGTGGCGGCACCTCGGCAACCTCGACGGACGCAGGATCGCGATCGTCGGCGACGTCCTCCACAGCCGCGTGGCCCGGTCCAACGCGCTGCTGCTTCGGACCCTCGGCGCCGACGTCACGCTCGTGGCGCCGCCGACGCTGCTGCCCGTGGGGGTCGAGAGCTGGGACGCCGAGACGTCGTACGACCTCGACTCGGTCCTGCCGAAGACCGACGCGGTGATGATGCTGCGCGTCCAGCGAGAGCGCATGAACGCCGCCTTCTTCCCGACCCAGCGTGAGTACAGCCGCCGCTACGGCCTCGACGCCCGCCGGATGGGCATGCTCCAGGACCACACCCTGGTGATGCACCCCGGTCCGATGATCCGCGGGATGGAGATCACCGCCGACGTCGCCGACTCCGACCGCTCGGTGATCGTGGAGCAGGTCACCAACGGCGTCGCCGTCCGGATGGCGGTGCTCTACCTCCTGCTCAGCGGCAACGAGTCCGAGACCGGGCGTACGACGGACGCCGGACCGACCCAGGCCACCCCCGACACCGAGGGAGCGCAGTCGTGAGCAGCTACCTGATCAAGCAGGCCCGCATCCTCGGGGGCGAGCCGACCGACCTGCTGGTCGACGGCGGCGTCGTCACCGAGGTAGGAGTGGGCCTGGCCGCCGACGGCGCCGAGGTGGTCGACGCCGAGGGGCTCATCGCCCTCCCGGGCCTCGTCGACCTCCACACGCACCTGCGCGAGCCGGGCCGGGAGGACGCCGAGACCGTGGAGACCGGCACTCGGGCCGCTGCGCTGGGCGGGTTCACAGCAGTGCACGCGATGGCAAACACCGACCCGGTCGCGGACACCGCCGGCGTGGTCGAGCAGGTCTGGCGGCTCGGCCGGGAGGCCGGCCACTGCGACGTCTTCCCGGTCGGTGCGGTCACGGTGGGCCTCGCCGGCGAGCGCCTGGCCGAGCTCGGCGCCATGGCCGACTCCGCCGCACGGGTCCGCGTGTTCTCTGACGACGGCAAGTGCGTGTCCGACGCGGTGCTGATGCGCAGGGCGCTGGAGTACGTCAAGGCGTTCGACGGCGTCATCGCCCAGCACGCTCAGGAGCCCCGCCTGACCGAGGACGCGCAGATGAACGAGGGGGAGCTCTCCGGCCGCCTCGGCCTGCGCGGCTGGCCCGCGGTGGCGGAGGAGGCGATCATCGCCCGCGACTGCCTCCTGGCCGCGCACGTCGGCTCACGTCTGCACGTGTGTCACGTCTCGACCGCGGGATCGGTGGAGATCGTGCGCTGGGCCAAGGGCAAGGGGTGGAACGTCACGGCCGAGGCCTGCCCGCACCACCTGCTGCTCACCGACGAGCTCGCCGCGACCTACGACCCGATCTACAAGGTTAACCCCCCGCTGCGGTCCGCGGCGGACGTCGAGGCGCTGCGGGCGGGTCTGGCCGACGGCACCATCGACATCGTCGCCACCGACCACGCACCGCACCCGCTCGAGGACAAGGACTGCGAGTGGCAGGCGGCGGCGTTCGGCATGCTTGGCCTCGAGACCGCGCTGTCGATCGTGCAGCAGACGATGGTCGACCCGGGTCTCCTCGACTGGGCCGGTGTCGCCGAGCGGATGTCCTACGCGCCCGCCCGGATCGGCCGGGTCGAGGACCACGGCCGCCCGGTCGCGGAGGGGGAGCCCGCGAACTTCGTGCTCTACGACCCGGCGTACTCCCGCGTGGTCGACGCGTCCGAGCTCGCGTCGCTGTCGCGCAACACGCCGTACGCCGGACGCGAGCTCCCCGGCAGGGTGGTCGCGACCTTCCTGCGAGGCAGGCCCACCGTCCTCGACGGGAAGCTCACCTGATGCGGCCGGCGCAGGAGGAGATCAACCCGCTCGTCCCGCCGATGCCCGAGTGGCTGCTGCCGGTGACCATCCTCTTCGTGGTGCTGGGACTGGCCTACCTGGGCATGTGGCTGGGCTGGCGGCGTCGCGCCCGTCGGCACGAGCTCCCGCCGCTGGTGCCCGCTCCCGCCGTGGCCGACCTGCCGCCTGCGAAGCTCCAGGCAGGCGCCCGCTACTTCGGTACGACGATCAGCGGGAACTGGCTCGAGCGGGTCGTCGCCCACGGCCTCGGCGCGCGCAGCGGCGCGCGGATCTCGCTCTCCTCGGAGGGGCTCGACGTGATCCGGCTGGCCGGGAGCTTCCGGATCCCGGCGGCGGCGCTTCGGGGGGCCCGGCACGACCAGGGCATCGCCGGGAAGGTCGTCCCGCCGCACGGCATCCTCGTCGTGACCTGGCAGCACGGTGACCTGCTGCTCGACACCGGCTTCCGCCTCGAACCTCCCCGCCCGGCCAAGGGCACAGGGGCCTGGGGCGGGACCGCCACCGGCTCGCCGGAGGGCAAGGACACCGTCGAAGGCAGGCCCGGCGTGACACCTCTTCACAACCAGTGGATCCGCTCGATCAGCAAGCTCGTCAGGGACAACAAGGAGCACACTGCATGAACACCCAGACCACAGGCGCCCGCAGGCGGTCGGCTCTGCTGGTCCTCGAGGACGGCCGGGCCTTCCACGGCGAGTCGTTCGGTGCCGAGGGGGAGACCTTCGGCGAGGCGGTGTTCTCCACCGGCATGTCCGGCTACCAGGAGACGCTGACCGACCCGTCGTACCACCGGCAGGTCGTCGTGATGACCGCGCCGCACGTGGGCAACACCGGCATGAACGACGAGGACCCCGAGTCCCGCAGGATCTGGGTGAGCGGCTACGTCGTGCGCGACCCGGCCCGCGTTCCCTCGAGCTGGCGCAGCCGTCGCTCGCTCGACGACGAGCTTCGCGAGCAGGGTGTGGTCGGCATCGCGGGTGTGGACACGCGTGCGCTGACCCGGCACCTGCGCGAACGGGGCGCGATGCGGGTGGGCATCTCGACCACCGAGTCCGACCCCGAGGCGCTTCGCCGCCGGGTGCTCGACACAGCGGAGATGACCGGCGCAGACCTCACCGCGGACGTCTCCACCGCCGAGACCTATGTGGTCCCGGCGCAGGGCGAGAAGCGCTTCACCGTGGCCGCGCTCGACCTGGGCATCAAGTCGATGACCCCGGCGATGATGGCCGAGCGCGGCATCGAGGTGCACGTCATGCCTGCCAAGTCCTCGCTGGAGGAGGTCCTCGCGGTCGAGCCCGATGGTGTCTTCTTCTCCAACGGGCCCGGTGACCCGGCGGCCACGACGCACGAGATCGCACTGCTCCAGGGCGTTCTCGAGCGCGGTATCGCCTACTTCGGGATCTGCTTCGGCAACCAGCTCTTCGGCCGTGCCCTCGGCTTCGGCACCTACAAGCTGAAGTATGGCCACCGCGGCATCAACCAGCCCGTCATGGACCGCACGACCGGCAAGGTCGAGGTGACCGCCCACAACCACGGGTTCGCCGTCGACGCACCGCTCGAGACGAGCACCACGACCCCGTACGGCGAGGCGAGCGTGAGCCACGTGTGCCTCAACGACGACGTGGTCGAAGGGCTCGAGCTTCGTGACGCCTCCGGCGCGCTCAAGGCGTTCTCGGTGCAGTACCACCCGGAGGCCGCGGCCGGTCCGCACGACGCGGCGTACCTGTTCGACAGGTTCGTGGACCTCATGGCGTCTCGAGACACGACCAGCGGGAACGGCTCTACGAGCGGAGAGGTGGCCTGACGTGCCGAAGCGCAACGACATCGACAGCGTCCTCGTCATCGGATCTGGGCCGATCGTCATCGGCCAGGCGGCGGAGTTCGACTACTCCGGCACCCAGGCCTGCCGGGTGCCCAAGGAGGAGGGCCTCCGGGTCATCCTCGTGAACTCCAACCCGGCCACGATCATGACCGACCCGGAGTTTGCGGACGCGACGTACGTCGAGCCGATCACGCCCGAGTTCATCGCGAAGGTGATCGAGAAGGAGCGCCCCGACGCGCTGCTCGCGACCCTCGGGGGCCAGACCGCCCTGAACGCCGCGATCTCGCTCGCCGAGAACGGGGTGCTCGACAAGTACGGTGTCGAGCTCATCGGGGCGAGCATCGAGGCCATCCACCGGGGCGAGAACCGCCAGTCCTTCAAGCGCATCGTCGAGGAGCTCGGTGGGGAGGTCGCCCGCTCGGTGATCTGCCACTCGATGGACGACTGCCTGGGGGCGGCCGAGGAGCTCGGCTACCCCATGGTCGTGCGGCCCTCCTTCACCATGGGCGGCACGGGCTCGGGCATGGCCCACGACGAGGACGACCTGCGCCGAATCGCGGGCGCCGGCCTCGCCGCGAGCCCGACCACCGAGGTGCTCCTCGAGGAGTCGATCCTCGGGTGGAAGGAGTACGAGCTCGAGGTGATGCGCGACACGGCCGACAACGTCGTCATCGTCTGCTCGATCGAGAACCTCGACCCGATGGGCGTGCACACAGGCGACTCCATCACGGTCGCGCCCGCCATGACGCTCACCGACCGCGAGTACCAGCACCTGCGCGACCTGTCGATCGGCATCATCCGCTCGGTCGGTGTGGACACCGGCGGTTGCAACATCCAGTTCGCCGTCGATCCCGTGGACGGCCGGGTCGTCGTCATCGAGATGAACCCCCGGGTCTCCCGGTCCAGCGCACTGGCGTCGAAGGCCACCGGCTTCCCGATCGCCAAGATCGCCGCCAAGGTGGCGATCGGCTACACGCTCGACGAGATCCCCAACGACATCACCGCGGAGACGCCGGCCAGCTTCGAGCCGACGCTGGACTACGTCGTGGTGAAGGTGCCGAGGTTCGCCTTCGAGAAGTTCCCCGCCGCGGACCCCACGCTGACCACGCACATGAAGTCGGTCGGCGAGGCGATGGCGATCGGCCGCAACTTCACCGAGGCCCTGCAGAAGGCCCTGCGCAGCCTGGAGAAGAAGGACGCGGTCTTCGACTGGAGCCACCGGTGGGTCGACCTCGACAAGGAGACTCTCCTGGAGGAGATCCGGGTGCCGCACGACGGCCGGCTCAAGAAGGTCATGGACGCGCTGCGCGCCGGAGCCACACCCGAGGAGATCTTCGAGGCGACCGCGATCGACCCCTGGTTCGTCGACCAGCTCGCCCTCGTCAACGAGATCGCCATGGAGGTCCTGGACGCTCCGGAGCTGACCGCGGACGTCCTGCGGCGGGCCAAGCGCCACGGGTTCTCCGACGAGCAGGTGGGGAAGCTGCGGGACCTGAGCCCGGACGTCGTCCGCGGTGTCCGCCATGCCCTCGGCATCCGGCCCGTGTTCAAGACCGTCGACACCTGCGCGGCCGAGTTCGCCGCGCGTACGCCCTACCACTACTCGTCCTACGACGAGGAGACCGAGGTCCAGCCGCGGGAGAGGCCCGCCGTGATCATCCTCGGCTCGGGCCCGAACCGGATCGGCCAGGGCATCGAGTTCGACTACTCCTGCGTGCACGCGAGCCTCGCGCTCTCCGGGGCGGGCTACGAGACGATCATGGTCAACTGCAACCCCGAGACCGTCTCCACCGACTACGACACCTCCGAC
>DASSMS010000137.1:0-13606 GCA_035688575.1 Nocardioidaceae bacterium | reverse complement strand
AAGGGCCGCTCCCTTTAGGGAGCGGCTCTTCTGTCGTTTGAGGAGTCAGCCCCTCGGTGGCCCGTCGCCCGGCTCTGGCTTGCGCAGGTGGACACGCCGACCGTGGACCTCGGTGGACGCGCGGAAGAGGAGCCAGACGAGGTAGATCCCGGCCGCGACCGCGGTCAGTGCCAAGGGGACCAGGAGTACGTCGACCCCGCCGCCGTACAGCAGGACCGGTCCGACGCCGACCACCACGAACGCCCATCGCAGACCCCGGAACCTTCGGGCGAGGGGGTCTTGAACCAGCGCCGCGACCTCCGTGCAGAGCAGGTAGGAGAAGGCGACCTGGGGAAGGCTGAGCAGCCAGCCGACGCTCTCCGGGAGGTCCTCGACGACCCCGGGTCGCAGCCCGACCAGGGAGACCAGTCCGGCGACGACGGCCAACGGGATGAGCGTGGATGCGTTGACCCGGTCGCGCAGCTCGACCAGACCCGCGACCACGAGCGCCCACCCGAGGACGTCGGGCACGGCGTCGTACCCCCCGATGACCGCGTCGACCAGCGTGAGCACGAGCCCCATGGCGATCTTCTGCAGGGACGTCATCGAGGCTCGGAACCGGTTGCGTCGGCGGGCATGGCGGAACCCTATGTGAGGCCTACCGGGCGGTCGCCCCGGTGGTCATCCAGCGGGTCCCGCGAGCGCGGTGGACGAGTACGACGGCGCGGCTGCCCATGAAAGCCGCACCGAAGGCCACCCACAGCCAGATGAGTCCGACCCTGCCGTCGTCGGCGGCCCCAGCGACCACCAGCGCGACGGGCGCGAAGACCCCGAGGACGACCACACCTCCCCAGGCCAGGTAGCGGCCGTCACCCGCGCCGATGAGTACGCCGTCCAGCACGAACACCAGGCCGGCGACCGGCTGGAACGCCGCCGCCACCAGCAGCACCGGCCACAGCATGTCGTGGACGGCGGGGTCCGAGGTGAACAGCCGCCCGAGCAGTGGAGCGGTCAGCGCCAGGCCGGCCCCGGTCACGATGCCCGAGACCAAACCCCACGTGATCATCCGCCTGGTGACGTCCCGCGTGGCCTCGAGGTCGCCGGCGCCGAGGTAGCGGCCCGTGATCGCCTGGGCAGCGATCGCGATCGCATCGAGCGCGAACGCCAGGAAGATCCAGATCGTCGAGGCGAGCTGATGGGTCGCCATCGAGGTCGGACCCAGTGCAGCGGCGCCGTAGGCCATCACCAGCAGTGAGGCGCGCAGGGTCAGGGTACGGATGACCAGGGCCGCACCGGCGTGGGCGGCGCGGCCCACGCCGGGCAGGTCCGGCTTCAGCGGCGCACCCTCGCGTATGGCGGCGCGAACGACGACGGAGACGAGGACGACGGCCATGGCGAGCTGGGCCACGTCGGTGCCGATCGCGGCGCCGGCGATTCCGAGGTCGAGGCCGTAGACGAGCGCCACGTTGAGGACGACGTTGAGGAGGTTCCCACCGACCGCTGCGTACAGCGGGGTGCGGGTGTCCTGGAGGCCACGCAGGATGCCTGTGGTGGCGAGGACGACGAGCAGCGGGGTGACGCCCAGCCACGCCCAGCGCAGGTAGGTCTCGGCCTGCTCGGTCACCTCCGGCCCCGCGCCGAAGAGGCCCACGAGTGGTCCCGTGACGGTGACGCCCACGACGGTGGTGACGACACCGATGAGCAGTGCCAGCCAGATGCCGTCGACTCCCTGGGCGAGGGCAGCGCGGGGGTCGCCGGCGCCGATGCGGCGGGCGACGGAGGCGGTCGTGCCGTAGGCGAGGAAGATGCAGAGGCCGACCGCCGTCTGGATCACGGCACCGGCGATACCCAGACCGGCGAGCTCCGCGGTCCCGAGATGGCCGACGATCGCAGCATCGGCGAGGAGGAACAGCGGCTCCGCGACGAGCGCGAGGAACGCCGGACCGGCGAGCCGGAAGATCTCGCGGTCGTGGCTCCGTCCGCCTGTGTTCCCGGGCTGACCGAAGGGCTTGGGGACAGTCACGCAATGAGACTAGCCGGGTAGGGGACAGGGCCGCTAACTGCCCCTTACATGACTAGAGGTGGACTAGTTGTGTGTAACTAGCCCTTGCCTGTGGGAATCCGCGTTAACCCAGCGAATGTCGACAAGAACAGTCTGGGGCAAGTTCGGACATTCGGGGGAAACAGAAAGTTGCCAAACTTTCTATCGCCCACAGCCCGTGGAGGACGTTTTCCCAGGTCAGAGGGGGTGCGCCGGTTGGGCCCCCGAGGTTGTCCACAGAGTGTTGAACAGTCTGTGCACATGTTGTCCGGCGAGTTCCACACAGATCCCCAGGTTTTCCCCAGGCCCTGTGGACAACGGGCTGTCGCATGGCCCCGTAACCGGCGTACGGTCAGGCTTCGCGCGGGCGTGTGACCAGCGTTCGTCCTCAGGGTTTCCGGGGGCGTCCAGCAGGGTTTCGGGGGTGCAGCCTCGTACGGTCGCGATGTGGGTCGAATCGGGCGACAAGGTACGAGGAGAGTGGCTCAGCCGTGAGCATTACGGAGTTCCCGAGCGGGGCGGGTTCAGCTCTCGACGGTGGCTGGACCGTCGCCGACCCGAGCAGTGAGTACGGCGGAGGCGGGGGGCGTGACCGCACGCCACCCCAGGACAACGACGCCGAGCAGAGCGTGATCGGGTCGATGCTCCTCTCGAAGGATGCGATCGCCGATGTGATCGAGGCCGTGCGAGGCACGGATTTCTACCGGCCCGCCCACGAGATCATCTACGACGCGATCGTCGACCTCTACGGCCGCGGTGAGCCGGCCGACCCCGTGACCGTTGCCGCGGAGCTCCAGAAGAGGGGCGAGCTCGGCAAGGTGGGCGGTGCGCCGTACCTCCACACGCTCTCCGCCAGCGTGCCGATCGCCGCCAACGCCGGCTACTACGCCGAGATCGTCCGTGAGAAGGCGATCTTGCGACGGCTGGTCGACGCCGGCACCCGGATCGTGCAGTGGGGCTATGCAGGCGAGGGGGAGGTCGACGACGTCGTCGACCGGGCGCAGGCCGAGGTCTACTCCGTCACGGACAAGCGAACGGCGGAGGACTACGCCCCGCTGAGCGAGATCATGGAGGCGACCCTCGACGAGATCGAGGCGATCTCGAACCGCGACGGCCAGATGGTGGGTGTGCCGACCGGGTTCGCGGACCTCGACGAGCTCACCAACGGCCTCCACGGCGGCCAGATGATCATCGTGGCGGCCCGACCCGCGATGGGTAAGTCGACCCTTGCGCTCGACTTCTGTCGCTCTGCATCGATTCACCACAACATGGCGAGCGTCATCTTCTCGCTGGAGATGACACGCAACGAGATCACCATGCGTCTGCTCTCGGCGGAGGGAAAGATCCCGCTGAACCACATGCGCAACGGGCACATGGGCGATGACGACTGGGCCAAGCTCGCGCGCAAGATGGGTGAGGTCTCCTCTGCACCCCTGTTCATCGACGACTCGCCGAACATGACGATGATGGAGATCCGCGCCAAGGCCAGGCGCCTCAAGCAGCGCCATGACCTCCGACTGATCGTCATCGACTACCTGCAGCTCATGAGCTCGGGCAAGAAGGTCGAGTCCCGTCAGCTCGAGGTCTCGGAGTTCTCCCGTCAGATCAAGCTGTTGGCCAAGGAGATCGACGTCCCGATCATCGCGCTGTCACAGCTGAACCGTGGGCCCGAACAGCGTGCCGACAAGCGGCCGATGATGAGTGACCTCCGTGAGAGTGGATCGATCGAGCAGGACGCCGACATGGTGATCCTGCTCCACCGTGAGGACGCCTACGAGAAGGAGTCGACCCGGCCGGGCGAGGCGGACCTGATCGTGGCCAAGCACCGTAACGGTCCCACTCGCGACGTCGTCGTGGCGTTCCAGGGCCACTACTCACGCTTCGTGGACATGGCCCACGGCTGATTTCGCCTCCGGTTGCCATGACAAGACCGCTTGCGCGAGACCTCATGGAGGACTGCGTGACGGAGCGGCTGCCTGGCATGGGGGAGATCGGACATCTCGTCTAAACGGTGTGTGACTGGCAGTAACCGAACATCTATGTGTCAAGGGAACACATAAGGCGATGCCACCTAGCCCATTCTTAACGGGACGAATGCCACCAAAGGGCTATGGCAGTCGCACGGGGCGGCTCAATAGCGTCGAAGGCGTGTTGATGATCGGGACGAACGCCGATGGGAGATTTCGTCGCGGGAGGGCCGACATCACACGTCATGCCAGTCGCCGTCCAGCACAAGCCGGACGGTCCCACCATCGGGGGAATATATGCGCAAGTCCATCAAGATCATGGTCGCGACCATGGCCACGGCGGTCGCCGCCGGCGCCCTGGTCGCCTCACCCGGCGCGGCGGAGTCCCTGCCAGCCTCCAAGGCCGCCGTCGCCGTCGACGAGCTCATCGGCCTCTCGCAGGTCGCGAGCGGTGCCTCGCCGACCAACTCGTCCGGCGACACGGGCTGGGTCGACGTACTCGAGACGAAGATCAGGACCGCCAACCAGAAGGACCTGTTGTTCGATGTCGCGATGCAGTGCGGGATCGTCACCGACACCGCGGTGAAGAGCAGCGGTGGCACGACCTCCTCCGCGACTGCCCGGGCCAACATGGCGGTCCGAGTCCTCGTAGACGGTTCTCCCGCTACGCCCGACAACAGCATCGACGCGACGAAGAGCACAGCCGAGGGTGTCGTCTTCTGCGACCGACTCCAGCAGCTGACCGCGAAGTTCGCTGGCCTGAACTGCACCGCTGACGCGGAGACCGGCGTGGTGACCTGCGCCGATCCCGAGGAGCTCCGGCTGCTGCTGAAGTCCCTCGACGCGACCAGCTTCAACTTCGCCAAGACCGATGTCGGCAGCGGCGTGCACACCGTGACGGTCCAGGCACGAGCCCAGGCCGGGGTCAACTTCGACGACGACGAGTCCGGCGGTGCGCTCGCCGGCGCCGAGGCGTTCGCCGGAGCAGGCACGCTCGTCGTCGAGGAGGTCCGGCTGGTCAAGGGGGCCGACATCGTCGTGGACCTTCAGTAAGTAGGTCTCGGCCTCCATCCGAGGCCCGTGGCGGACCTGGCTGGATGCGAGACCAGCCTGGCGAGCCGCGGGCCTCGTGGTTGCCGCAGACCTGGGCTTTGCCTCGTGATCCCCGAGCGCCCTAGCGTTGCTTGCCCCTCGGCCCCGTTCGAGTCGGTGCCGAGGGATGTCTGAAGTGCACGGTGCCGGTCACAAGTGGGGACCGGGCGGGTCAGGCCTGGTCGTAGTAGCCGACCTCCCAGTAGGTGACCTCGCGGTTGACCAGGCAGCCGCGCAGCATGCCGACGACTTTGGCCAGGTACTCGCTGCCCTTCGATGTCCTCGCCTCCGCCTCAGCGGTCTCCCACACGCTGACGGTCTGGGCCATGTTGTTGTCGCGATCCAGGTAGATCGCGGTGCTCACATACCCTGGCTGCTCCCGGATGACCGGGACGATCTGCTCGGAGAAGATCCGAATGGCCTCGTCGGCCTTGCCGGGCACCAGGTAGGCGACGATCGTTCGTGCGTACATCGGGAACCCCTTCCCTTCTTGTCCTCCCCCAAGCCCTCGAACGGACTTCGATTCGCGCGCTCTGCGCGCATCTCGACCTTCCCAAGAGTGTTCCTGGCCGTGCAGGGGCGAAGGTCCTCTGCGCGGGTGTCTCTCGCTGCGCTGGGACTACGATTCCCCGGTGAGTCCACTCGACCTGGCGTTCATAGTCGGCCCGCTCGGGGCGCCCGTCATCGGCATTCTGAGCATTGTCGCTCTGGTAGTCGTCCGTCCTGCCCACTGGGCGATGTGGCTTGGAATCACGTTCTTGGGCGTCACCGCAACTGCCTGGCTGACGTATTGGTTCTTGTGGGGGAAGGCGTTCGATCGGGTGGACGCAGGGCTGGACCCGAGGGCGAACATCGAGGTGGCTATGAACGCCGCCTTCTGGGCGTCCGCCGCTGGGTGCGTTGCCCTGGGGGTCACGGTGATCCTCGCCTTCTGGTCTGCCCGCCGTCTCAGAACTGCTGGTGCCTGACCCTGCCTTGGCCACCCGAACGGCCGCATCCTCCGCCGATGGCGCTCGCGGGTCCTTCAGGTGTCGCTCGATGACACCTGAACTACTCTCCGACCATGCCGCTTAGCCATGAGCCTCACGTTGCTCATGCAGACTGCTTCGCGACGTCGGACGCGCCTGGTCACCCTCGATCCATCAACAGCCCCAACCTCAGTCAGCCTTGACTCCGAGGTGCCGTACTGGCGCCACTGACAGAGTCAGAGGTGGCGAGGTTGCGGGCCCGCGCGATCGTGCCGTCCCAGAGCCGCGCGAGGATCCTCGGGGGCTGTCACGTTCGCCTCGTCGCTGTTCGGCGGGGCTGAAGGCTCCGGGTCCCGGGTGCTCCACAGTGCCCAGGCGATGAAGAGCAGCTGGAACGGAAGCCGGAGCCACGGATAGGCCCCGCCGGGCTGGCCGTCGACCTCGACACCCGCGACGGCGACGTAGATGTTGCTCGGGAAGACCGCGAGGAGGTAGCCGGCGAGCACGAGCCCCGCCAGCCGCCGCCGCGGCTGACGAAGCAACAGGGCGGCGCCGAGCGCGATCTCCAGGAGGCCGGTGAGGAAGATCAGCTCCTCGCGCATCGGGACCCAGGTCGGAAGGTGCTGCACGAACGGCGTGGGCATGAGCAGGTGGGAGACGCCGGCGAAGGCCATGGCGACCGCCATGCCGATCCTTGCCGCCTGCCGCGTCGAGTGCCGACGGCGTAGGGCAAGAACGAGTGATGCCGCGGCGGTGGCGATGGTGAGGACGAAGAGGAAGATCATCTGAGGCTCCGAAACATAGGTCGGTGTGGGGACGCGCATTCGAGATGAGTGGTGGTGGGCTGCACTCCCGCGATCGCGCGGAAGGGGTTGGCGATGCTGATCGTCATGACGGCATGAGCGCGGCTCTGGAGATCGCCTTGTCGAGGCCGAGCGCCGGCATGTCGACATAGGTTGCGTGTGCTGCCCCGGGAGCGACGTCGTACAGCTCGTGCCAGATGCCGACGGATCCGGGCGCCCTGCGGGCCCGGGCGTAGAAGGCGCTCCAGGCAGGCCTGTGCCGATGGTTGCCGGCGCGGGCGTAGCGCTGGACGTCCTCGGCGCTGCGCCAGTACTGCACGAGCAGCGGGCCTCCGGCAGTCAGGGTCGTGCGGTGCCCCTTGAAGCCACTCGCGGGGTCGGCGTACAGCTCGGCGAGCATCGGCCCCATGGCGGCGAGCGCCGGGACCCACGCATCCGGGCGGTGCCAGCGGTTGACTCGCAGGCCGATGAGGAAGACGGCGAGTGCTTCCTCGGTCTTCAGGGTGCGTCGTGCGGGTGCCTTGCCCATGGCTCCTCCTCAACTGGATAGTGCTACTCTCCATTATTAGAGAGTGCTACTCTCCAAGTGTCAAGAGGGTATTCGCTGAGCGCGGAGGTCCGATGCGGATTTCGGAGCTGTCCAGGGTCACCGGCGTCCCGGTCGCCACGGTGAAGTACTACCTCCGGGAGGGCTTGGTGCCCCCTGGCAGGGCGACGGGCGCGACACAGGCCCAGTACGACGACAGCCACGTGCTGCGCCTTCGCCTTGCGCGAGCGCTGGTCCAGGTCGGCGGACTGTCGGTGGCGGCGGCCCGCGACGTCCTGTCCTCCCTCGATGCGGCGGGTGACTCCCTGCACTTGGTGCTCGGCGCAGCGCACTCCGCGCTCCCTCCCCGGCTCGAGGAGGACCACGAGCCCACCCGCGCCCTCAACCTCGCCGCCTCCTGGGGGTGGCAGGTCCACCCCGAAGCGCCGGCGCTCCGGCAGCTCGAGCACGCGCTTCGGGCCCTCGATGACGTCGGTGCTCCGGCGGATGGCGAGCGCCTGGCTCAGTACGCCGAAGCAGCCCACCGGGTGGCCGAGGTCGACGTGGCCGGGGTCCCGACGACATCGCCCGAGGAGGCAGCAACGGCTGTCGTCATCGGGACCGTGCTGTGGGAACCGGTGCTGCTGGCCCTGCGACGCCTGGCCCAGGAGGCGGTCTCCGCCGAGAGCCTCGGGCGCCCCCTTCATGACGCCGGATCCGGATGAGGGCTCGACGCTTCCGCCAGAGGAACGGGCACGCCATACTCGCGCCCATGACGGCTCGACAACCCGGAGTCCCGGCGCCCGACCGACCCAGGTGGGTGACCAGGTTGACCCTGGCCGGTGCCGTCCTCGTGGCCGTGTTCCTCGCGTTGGGCCTGGCCCACGTCGAGACGCCTGACGCCTCCTGCGGCACGGGGTTCTCACCGGGATGGTCCGAGGACGCCGCCACTGATGCAGCCTGCAGTGCGGCCCTGGGTGACCGACGGCTCGCGATGCTGCTCACCGGTGCCCCTGGCGTCCTGCTGCTGGGGGTCGCCTCCGTGGCCAGAGTCGTCTACCGGCGCCCGGTCACAGGCGGTCGAGGAGCCACTTCGGACCCACGCTGAGGGCGCCGGCCTCCTCGACGCGGGCACGGAGCATCCGGTCGGCGGTCACGACCGTGACGCTGCGCCCGTCGCCCGCACCGACCTGCGCGGTCACCGCGGCGACGATGGCGTCGTCCCCCGAACCGGGTGCGTGGAGCGTGTGCACCCGTCCTTCCACACCGGCGCGATGACCACGCCTCGCAGCGCCCTCGAGCACCAGGACGACCTCGTCGTGCGGCAGCTGCGCGTCCAAGAGCTGCTCTCTCAGCCGCCGGGCGGCAGCGGCACGGTCGCGCCACCAACCGTCGGGGCGGCTGCCCATGACGTTCGCCGCGTCGACGACCAGCACTCTCACCCGGCAAGCGTAGGAGGCCTCGCCCCTGCGCGTCCGGATGGTGGATCGAGCCGAGTTCTGGGGGGTGGAACGTGATCTAGTTCGTCGTCGCCAGGGATCGGGCCCTGGAGGCATCAGGAAGGTCAGACCATGAGCGGGCTGTCGAGGCGAGGTTTCCTTGGAGCAGCGGCAGGCATCGCCGCAGCCGGAGTCGCGGCCCCGGCCCGGGGCAGCGTCCTCACCGTGCCGCTGACCGAGGAGCACCGCCAGGCCGTGGTGATCGGCTCCGGTTTCGGGGGCGGGGTGACTGCACGCCGGCTGGGTCGTGCGGGCGTGAAGACACTCGTCCTCGAACGCGGCAGGCGCTGGCCGACCGGACCGGGGTCCGACACCTTCCCGACCCTTGCCAACAACGACCAGCGGTCGTCGTGGCTGTCGCCGGTGCCGACCATGCCGGTGCCTCCGACGAACCCGAACGCCTTCGTGCCCTACACGGGCTTGATCGAGCGCGTCCGAGGTGCGGGCATCGACGTCATGTGCGCCGCCGCCGTGGGTGGCGGGTCGATCCCGTACCACGGGATGACCGTGCAGCCGATGGGCGAGGCCTTTGCGCTGACGGTGTCGAGCTCGATCGACTACGAGGAGCTCGACCGCGACCAGTACCGTCGTGTGGCGCGCGACCTGCGGGTGTCGCCGATCCCGGACGACATCCTCGGCGATCCTCGCTACGCCGCGCCCCGGATCTTCGAGAAGCGGGGTCGAGAGGCCGGGTTCGAGACCTTCCGGATCGACTCACCGACCGACTGGGACACCGTCCGGCGGGAGCTGCGCGGCGAGCTGCCGCCGTCGTACATCACGGGTGACATGACCTTCGGCTGCAACAACGGCGGCCGCTACTCCGTCGACGTCACGTACCTGGCTCAGGCCGAGGCCACCGGCAACGTCCAGGTCGCGCCGCTGCACCGCGTCGCGGACATCTCCCGCAGCTCGAGGGGAGAGTGGGTCATCGAGGCTGAGCGGATCTCCACCGGCGGCCAGGTGCTGGAGCGGAAGCAGATCACGACCGGCGCACTGTTCCTGGCGGCCGGCTCCCCGGGGACGACGCGGCTGATGGTCAAGGCCCGCGACAAGGAGCTGATCCCCGACCTGCCGGACGGGGTCGGTGCGGGCTGGGGGACCAACGGGGAGCGGGTCTACCTCGCGACCACCACCCAGGACAGCCCCGGCGCCTACCAGGCGGGGCCGGTCGCCATGGGTGCCCGCGACTGGTCCGACCCGGCGCGTGCCCTCACCATGACCACCGGACCGCTGCCCCTGCCGGTTGACGTCGCGACGTACACCGTCGCCGGGTTCATGACGACCACCCAGACCGGACACTGGCAGTACGACGCGGTGCGCGACGACGCCTTCCCGGTGTGGAACAGGCTCAACGAGAGTGACACCAAGCCGATCCTCGACGCTGCGGTCGAGCGGCTGACGAGCGACACCCCGTTCCACCTGAACACCGACACGAACCTGTTCGACGACACCACCTTCCACGCCGTCGGTGGCATGCCGTTCGGTTCCGCGGTCGACGACGCGGGACGGGTGCTCGGGCAGAGGGGTCTCTATGTCATGGACGGCTCGCGCATCGCGGGCTCCTGCGCCGCCACGAACCCCTCGATGACCATCGCCGCCCTCGCGGAGCACTCGATGGACCGGGTCCTGCGCCAGGACTACGACCTGTTCGCCTGACCGACCCCGGCCGAGCTCCCCGCACCGGCCCGCCACTCGTCTGCGAGAAGGGCGTAACCCATGCCGTCGAGCCACTCACCCGACCTGTGCAGCGACTCGCGGAGCGTGTAGAGCTCGCGGCGCATGCCCAGCCGCTCCATCAGGCGCCACGACGCCTCGTTGTCCGCGAAGCAGTTGGCCGTCACGCGGCGCAGCGAGAGATCGTCGAAGCAGATCCGGATCAGGACGCTGACGGCCTCCGTGGCGTAGCCGCGCCCCTGATGGCGGGGGTCGAGGCACCAGCCGAGCTCTGCTTGGACGCCCTTGGCCTGTTCGGCCATCTCAGCCTGGGCCCAGGCGTCCTCGATGGCCACCATGAGGTCGCCGATGACCACGCCGTCGAGCTCGACCACGAGCGTCCGGGCCAGCCGCTCGGGATCTTCGAACTTCTTGCGGAACTCCTCGACGGTCTCCGGGGCGAACGTCAACCATCGACTGACCGACTCGATGCGCCGGACCTGCCACAGCGCATCGACGTCTGCCTCGACCGCCGGGCGGAGCGTCAGCCGCTCGGTGTGGAGCGGCCACGTGATCTCGGCGAGCCTCGATGTCATGGGCTACATCATGCGACCGGCGCGGCGGTTCGTCAGGTGGATTACTCAGGACGACGGGGGAAGGGCGCCGACGCGGCCGCCGCTCGCTGACGGCCCGGGGAGGTCCGGCCGGTCAGGGGGTGCGGCCGATGAAGGCGAGCAGGCGCGTCTGGACGTCGGCGCCCTCCGGTACGTCGACCCGCGGACCGTACTGGCCGCTCTGGCGCAGCAGGTCGTCGAGGGGCAGCATGCCCTCGAGCAGCTCGGCGCACTTCCCGGGGTCGAGGCTCTCGTCCTGGCCGGTGGCCCGCGCCAGGTCCCAGGTGTGCATGAAGACGTCGGCGGTGTAGAACCGGTCGACGGCCTGGTCCAGCGGGACCTCCCCGATGTGCCGGTCCGACAGCACCCTGTCTGCGGTGGCGGGGTCGTCGAGAAGTGCCTGCACGCCCTCGCTGTGCACGGTCCAGGCCGCGACCGGGTCCTCGTCGACCGACGGGCCCTCGGGCAGGGCGACCCCCGCGCCGGCCTTCAGGAACGCCGGGAACCACTCGACGAGGTGGCGCACCACGTCGCGGGCCACCCACCCCTCGCACGGTGCCGGGTCGTCCCACGCGCCGGGAGGGACGCCGTGGACGCGCTCGGTGAACGCTCCGGCGATGGTGCGGTGCTCGTCTGCGGCAGTGCTCATGATCTCGCTCCGTCTCGTGTGGGGTCGGGGGTGAAGGGTCAGGGGGTGCGGGCGAGCAGCTCGTCGAGCCTTTCGTAGCCCTCGCGGACGCCGACGTCCATCCCGCTGGCGAGGATCCCGTCGCGGGCCTCGAAGGAGTCGACGAGCGACGTGGTGGTGACTCGCGTGCGCCCGCCGAGGTCCTCGAAGGTCGCCGTTTCGAGGCTGACACCGTCGGGGTAGTCCTCGTAGGTGAAAGTCTGGACGATGCGCTCGGAGGGGCGCACCTCGTGGAAGACGCCGCGGAAGGCGTACTCGGTCCCGTCGTCGTCGACGTGGAGGTAACGGTACGAGCCGCCCCTCCTGGCGTCGTACTCCTCGATTCGCATCCGGAGCCGGCGCGGGCCGAGCCACTGCACCACGAGGTCGGGATCGGTGTACGCACGGAACACACGCTCCGGTGCGGCCTCGAACTCGCGGGTGATCACGATGATGGGCAGAGCCGGGTCGGCCTCGATCCGGGTCTCGTTGCGGTGGTTCGTGTGGGTGGTGCTCATGATGCTGCTCCCTCGGTCCGGGCCCTCGTCTCGGGGGCCTCCTCGTCCATCTGCTCGAGCACGGCGTCGAGCCGGCGGAACCGGTCCTCGGCCTCGCGCCGGTAGCGCTCGATCCACTTGGTCATCAGGTCGAAGACCCCGGGCTCGAGGTGGCACGGCCGGCGCTGCGCGTCCCTGCTGCGGCTGACCAGCCCGGCGTCCTCCAGGACCCGGACGTGCTTGGACACCGCCTGGACGCTGACGTCGTAGGGCTCCGCGAGCTCGTTGACGGTCGCGTCGCCCACGGCGAGCCGGGCCACGATGTCCCGGCGCGTCGGGTCCGCGAGAGCCGAGAACATCCGCGAGAGCCGGTCGTCCGCCACGTCGAACCCTTCGTCAACCGATTGGTTGAATTCAAGGTAGGACCACGGCGAGCGCGTAGTCAACCAGTTGGTTGAACAAAGTCCGGCAGTCCAGACCGCGAGTCGCAGTGTTTCCATCGGCTCCCGCCCTGCAGTCGAGGAGACGGCCCTCAGGGGTCCTGGTGGAGCCACTCGAGCAGGTCGGGGGGTGCAAGCCGTTCGACCCGCCGGCGGTAGCGGGCGAGCTCGTCGTCGGTCAGCAGTCCTCGACCGGACCCGGTCACCCCTTGGCGGAAGAAGGCACGGCGATCCTTCAGCACACCCGCGCGGTCCGGGGCCAGCTCGTCGGCGTACGCCTTCATGCTCTCGAAGCCCGCGGCCTCGACCAGCCGTGGCCAGACGTCGTCGGGGACGGTGATCTCGAGCAGCCCCGCGAGACGGCGCATCTGCCCTTCGAGATCCGCGGCCAGGTCCTCGTAGCGGACCAGCACCACGTGGGGCTCGTCGCGCCGGCGCCAGGCGTCGGAGAGGTGCCACATCACACCGGGCAGGGAGTCGAGGTGTTCCCGCGGGTCCGCGTCGTCCTCGATCCACGAGAGGAGCCACTCCCGCACCGGCGGACGCGGGCGGGTCGGGCGGTCAGGTGCCGCGCCCCCTGTGAGCCTCCGGACCCGCTCACGGTCGAGGTTGGCACCCTGGTGGTAGAGCGAGACCGCCATGTCGAGCGGCTGCCGGGCCACGACGACGTAGGTCACCCGTCGGTCCAGGGGCAAGCCGTCGAGCGGCGTGTGTGTCTTTATGAACCTGCGGTGGTGCTGAGCCCTCAGCCGTGCGAACACCTCGTCGCGCGGCTCGACCAGCCAGTCGAGCCAGGGTGAGAGCTCGGCCAGCGGCGCCGGGAGCCGCGGGGTCTGGAAGACCAGCAGCGCACAGATCAT
>DASSMS010000075.1:0-10371 GCA_035688575.1 Nocardioidaceae bacterium | reverse complement strand
ACGACGAGACCACCGCGGACGCGCGCGTGGATGACGGCGACGCCGAGGAGTCGGACGATCCGCAGGTGATCTCCGAGGCCGACGTGCACCCGGCCCAGAACGACGCCGACGACCCTGACCCCGAGCCCCGGCCGTGTCCGACCTGTGCGGGTGACGGGCAGGTCACCGGCGACCCAAGCGCCTTCGTGAAACCACCGGCAGTGGACCCACGCAGGCTGCTCCCCGACGCGACCTTGTACATCCACCTCGCCGAGGCCGGCCTGACCCGCGACAGCGAAGGCATCGCGGAGTTCGAGGGGGTCGGGCCGATCACCCGGAGCCAGGTGATCGAGTTCCTCCGCCACACCAACGTCCGCGTGGTGCCGGTCGTCGACCCCGCCAACCAGGACCCGGTCGACGGCTACACCGTGCCCGCCTCGATGGCCGAGGCGTTGCACCTGCGCAACCCGTTCTGCGTCTTCCCCTGGGGCACCAACCGGTCCCGCAAGAAGGACAAGGACCACAACAAGCCGTACGTCCCTCTCGCGAGCGGTGGACCACCAGGGCAGACGAGCATGGACAACCTCGCACTGCTCACCCGGTTCTCGCACCGGCTCAAGACCCATGGCCGATGGCGCCTCCGACAGACCAGTCCCGGGGTCTACGAGTGGCGCTCACCCCACGGATACCTCTTCTGCGTCGACGAGACCGGCACCTACCCGCTGGGCAGAGATCGCCCTTGCCGGGACCAGCGTCAGCACGAGTAGCCGGTCGGTCGAGTCGGCGCTCTCACTGGGTGTCCCATTCGGCGGTGATTGCTGACATCGCCTTCGGTCGCCTGCATTGCGACCGCGCTGCGACATCCCACACGGACAGCAGGCACTTCCGGTGTCGCCGCGAGCCGGAACCCCCCGCGTCGCCCCGGGATCGACGTAGGGTCCACTCGTGAGCCGTGTGATCTTCATGTGCGGCCCTTCGGGGTCTGGGAAGTCGACATACGCCCGGCGCCTGGAGCGTGAGGGGATGATCCGGCTCTCCTACGACGTGGAGATGTGGCATCGCGGCATCTCGACGGTGCCGCTAGCACCAGACGTCCGCGACGAGATCGAGGCCGGTCTGCGGGCTCGGCTGCTGGAGCTTGTCGCAGCGGACGCCGATGTCGTCCTCGACTTCTCGTTCTGGTCGCGTCGGATGCGTGACGACTACCGCGAGCTGCTTGGACCCACGGGCGTCGTACCCGAGACGATCTACCTCGCGACCGATCGCGAAACGGTCCTGAGCCGAATGCGGACCAGGCGTGGCAGCCACTCCGATGACTACGTACTCACCGAAGAGCTCGTCGCCCAGTACTTCGACCACTTCGAACCACCGACTCCTGCCGAGGGCCCACTCAAGGTCGTTCGCTAGCGGAGGCGCCTTCTCTTCACGGTCTCCGCGCGCGGATGCGCCGGTGATTCGAACAGGACACGCGCGGTCAGTCTCCCCGCAGGATGCGTCGACGCAAGGCCCACGACCCGAGCGCGAAGAGCGCCACGGCGTAGGCCAGCAGGACACCCAGCTCGCCCGCGATGTCGAGAACCGTTCCGTCGTGGCGCACGAGTGCCGCGAAGCCATCAGCGGCCCAGGCGTGCGGGGTGAAGTGCGCGACCGTGAGCATCGCGGGCGAGAAGAACTCCAGTGGCATCATCGAGCCGCCGAGAGCAGAGAGGCCCAGGCCCACCAGCAGTCCGGCCCCGATGGCCTGCTGCGGGTTCTTCGAGACGGCCCCGAGCAGGAGTCCGGCGCCACCTGCGACGGTGGCGAAGAGCACCATGAGCGCGGCTGCCCCTAGCGGGCTCCCCCACGACACCCCGAAGAGCAGCGCGGACCCGGCCATGATCACGATGCCCTGCACCACGGCCACCCCGATCCTGCCGAGAGCCTCGCCCGCCACGATGCTCGAGACCCGGGTCGGCGTCGACAGCATGCGGCGTGACACCCCCAGGCGACGGGTCTCGATCAAGGCGGTGGCCGTGGTCATGGACGTCACGAAGACGAAGAGCAGGAGCTGGCTGCTCGCGCCGAGGTCGAACCGTCCGAGGTCCTCCGGGAACAACGCGGTGCCCGTGGTGCTGGTCCTCACGGCCACGTCGGGCAGCGCGGCCGCTGTCTGGTCGGCGAGCGCGAGGTTCGTCCGGAAGTCACCTCCGAGCCGTTCCTCGATCACTCGAGCCACCTTGACCCGCGATGCCTGCGCATCCACCGACCCGCGCACTACCATGCCGACCTGCTGGGCCGAGCGGTCCGCAGTGGCGAGGTACTCGACCGCAACGTCTCCGCCCGCCGCCAGGACGCTGTCGTAGTCGGCAGGGATCACCACAGCCGAGGAGAGACGGCCCGTCTCGACCCCGTCGACGGCGTCGGCCCGGTCGTCGGCCCGCACTATCTCGAAACCGCCCGAGGACTCGAGCTCGTCGACGAGCTCGTCGGACAACGGTCCGGACTGCTCGACGACCACGGCCACGCGCGGGGTGTACTCGCCCCCGAAGGCCAGGCCGAGGACCATGACCATCAGCAACGGGAAGAGCACGACGAAGAACGCGTTCGTGCGGTCACGGAGGGTCCGCCTGAGGTTCACCCCTGCGATGGTGAGTGGAGTCATGGCGCCACGATCCTTCCGATCCGGCGGGAGGCGACGGCCCCGGTCACCGCAGCGATGAGCAACAAGGCGCCGACAGCCGGGAGAACTGCGAGCACCTCACCACCGCCGGCGAGACTGCCCAGACCTCGCATGAACCAAGCGTGCGGCGTGACCAGGCTGACGGTCGCCATCAGCGACCCCGACTGCTGGATGGGGAAGAACGCGCCGCCCAGCAGGCCCAGTGTCACCGCGACGACCGCCTGCCAGCTGCCTGCCTGCTCCGCGGTCTTCGCCAGCGAGGCCACCACGGAGGTGATCCCGGTGGCGGCGAGCACCCCCGAGACCACGAGCAGGCCGACCCCGACGGGGTTCCCCCACGTGGCTCCGAGCAGGAGCGAGGTCGCGAGCACCAGGACGGTGAGGCTCACGATGCCCAGGGCGACCGAGGTCAGCAGCTTGCCCACGAGGATCGACGTCCGACGTACCGGCGCTGCCAGCAGCCGCGACAGGGTGCCCTCCGTGCGCTCCTCGATCAGCGAGGACACCCCGAACTGCACGGTGAACAGCAGGAAGAACACCGCCATCCCGGCTGCGAAGTACGTCTTCACGTCGAGCACGTGCGCCTCGGCGGACGTGTCCTCGATCGTGACCGGTGCCGCGGTGGCGACGGTCTGATGCGCCACCTCCTGCAGCTGGTCCGGCGGGAGCTCGCCGCCGCTCCCGTGGGCCACGCCCGCGACGGCCACGCGCGCGGCGTCGAGCCCTGCCACGTACGACGCGGCGACCGAGCGCGCCACCTCCGTCGCCGTCGCGGAGTCCACGCTGCCGACCACGTCGAGCCGCGCCGGCCCATCGCTCTCCACCCGGTCGGCGAAACCGGCCGGGATGATGAACGCCGCGTCGAGGTCACCGTCGCGCACAGCCGCCCGTGCTTCGGCCTCGTCCGTCACGGCGACGGTGGCGATCCCGTCCTGCTCGAGGCTCGCGAGCAGCTCCTCCCCGAACGAGCGGCTGATCGTGCTGCGGTCCTCGTCGACGAGGGCGTACTCGAAGGGGCTCGGCGTGGAGGCAGGCCCGAAGATCATGCTGAAGATCGCGGCGAGGCCGAGCGGTACGACGATCGCCAGCATGATCGCGGAGCGGTCGCGAACACGCTGCCGCAGGTCCTTCCAGGCGATCTCGAGGCTCGCGGACATCTCAGTCACGCAGCCGTTTCCCCGTCAGGTGGAGGAACACCACCTCGAGGTCGGGCTCCTGGACGTTCACCGACCGGATCGTCGCCCCCGCGCTCATCGCCGCTCCCATCACCAGGGGCAG
The DNA here is from genome assembly GCA_035688575.1 of Nocardioidaceae bacterium. Classification (GTDB taxonomy): domain Bacteria; phylum Actinomycetota; class Actinomycetes; order Propionibacteriales; family Nocardioidaceae; genus Nocardioides_C. Next base: position 6,455 of record DASSMS010000075.1, on the reverse strand, counting down.
GGCGGACTCGGCATCGGCCACGAGCACGTCCAGCACCCCCGCCTCCCCGGTCGTCGTCCCTGCCACGGCCAGCGCGTCGACAGCGGCGACCGCCGCAGCAAGGTCGCCCTCGACGGCCATGATGATGTGCTCCGCCTCGCCGAGCTCGGAGGTCAGGGCACGGGGCGGCCCCTCCGCGATGAGGTGTCCGAGGTCCACGATCCCGACCCGGTCACACAGCCGCTCGGCCTCCTCCATGTAGTGGGTCGTGTAAAGCACCGCCATGCCCTCCGCACTGAGGGCCTCGATGCTGTCGAGGATCGCGTTGCGGCTCTGCGGGTCCACCCCGACGGTCGGCTCGTCGAGGATCAGCAGCCGCGGCCGGTGGATCAGTCCCGCCCCGATGTTGAGCCTCCGCTTCATGCCGCCGGAGTACGTCTTGACCTGGTCGTCCGCGCGCTCGCTCAGCCCCACGACCTCGAGCACCTCGGCGACCCGCGCCCTCGCCTCCTGGCGGCCGAGCCTGTAGAGCGAGGCGAAGAAGCGCAGGTTCTCCCGAGCGGTGAGGTCCGGGTAGAGCGCCACGTCCTGCGGGACGTACCCGATCAGGGCTTTCGCGTCGAGCGCGGACGGGTCCATGCGCAGGCCGTCGAGGGTCACCTCGCCGCCGTCGCCCTCGAGCACTCCCGCAACCATCGAGATGAGCGTGGTCTTACCGGCCCCGTTAGGACCCAGCAGGCCGTAGGTCTCACCCGTCCGGATCTCGAAGGAGACCCCGTCCACCGCCCGGAGCGTGCCGTAGGACTTGCGCAGGTCCGTGCACCGCAGCATCACCGACGCGTCGTCCTGGGCATGACCGAGGGAGCCCTCGGGAGTCGTGGTCACCATGCCCCGATCGCACCATTCGCCGGGGAGCCCGGCAAGGGTCGACCGGCCTAGATGTGTCGGCGGGACTGGATGATGCGGAAGCGCGAGGCGACGTAGGCGGTGTCGGTGTACGACGCGTTCGCGGCCGGGTTGGCGCCCGTGCCGTGGAAGTCGGAGAACGCCGCGGACTGGTTCACGAAGACCTGCCCCGTGAGGTTCTCCGACAGCGCCACCCCCGCTTCGAGCGCGGCGTCGCGCATCAACTCGATCACCGAGTCCGAGGTGCTGTAGACCGAGGCGGTCATCGCGCCGTGCTCCATGACGGTACGCCGGAAGAGGTCGATCGACTCGTCCGTGCCGGAGGTCTCGATGAGGTACGCCACCGGGCCGAAGCACTCGCTCTCGTAGACGTCCGCGTCCTTCGAGGTCAGACCGACCAGGGTCGGCGTACGCACCACCGCGCCCTCGAAGGCCGGGTGCTTCACCTCCCGGGACTCGACCAGGACCCGCCCACGGGAGCCGGCCTCGGACAGCCGGGACAGGACACCCTCGTTCACCACGCCGCCGAGCAGCTCGACCGCCCGCGCGTCATCGCCGAGGAGCTTGCCGAGCGCACCCTCGATGCCGGCGGCCACCTCCTCGACCGACTTGTGCCCGTCGTCGGTCTCGATGCCGGAGGCGGGGAGGTAGACGTTCTGCGGCGCGGTGCACATCTGGCCGGTGTAGAGCGAGAACGAGAACGCGAGGTTCATGCACAGGCCGCGGAAGCTGTCGGTCGAGTCGACGACGACGGTGTTGACGCCAGCCTTCTCGGTGAAGACCGTCGCCTGCTTCGCGTTCTCCTCGAGCCAGTCACCGAACGCGTTCGAGCCGGTGAAGTCGATGAGCTTGACCTCGGGACGGACCGCGAGCACGGCGGCGAGCCGGTCGGCGGGGTCCTCCGCCGCGAGCAGCACGAGGTTCGGGTCGAAACCGGCCTCGGACAGCACCTGCTGCGCCACCTGCACGGTCACGGCGAGAGGGAGCACCGCCCCCGGGTGGGGCTTCACGACGACCGGGTTGCCGCACACCAGCGACGCGAAGAGCCCGGGCCAGGAGTTCCAGGTCGGGAAGGTGTTGCAGCCGATGACGAGCGCCACGCCGCGCGGCACGACGGTGAAGGTCTTCTCCATTCGCAGCGGCTCGCCCTTGGCAGGCTTCTCCCACACCGCGGTCGCGGGGACGCGGGTCATCTCCTCGTAGGCGTACGCGATCGCCTCCAGTGCCCGGTCGAGCGCGTGCGCACCGCCTGCCTGGAAGGCCATCACGAAGGCCTGGCCCGAGGTGTGCTGCACGGCGTTGGCGAGCTCGAAGATCCGGCCGTGGAGCCGGTGCAGGATCTCCAGGCAGACCCCTGCCCGCGTCAGCGGCCCCGCGTCGCGCCACGCCTTCATCCCGGCGCGAGAGGCGGCGAGCAGGTCGTCGACCCCCTGCTCGGTCACGCGCGGGTAGGCCACGTCGAGGTCGAAGCCGAAGGGCGACTTCTCGGTCGCCACGGTCCCCGAGGCGCCTGGCGTGGACAGCGGGAAGGTCGACCCGAGCATCGCCTCGAAGGCCGCCTTCCCCGAGGGAGCCGCGTCCTCGCCGTAGACCCGAGGCGACGGGCTCTCGTCGTAGGCCGAGAAGTACTCCCGTGACCGCGTCGCGGCCACCGCCTTCTCGAGGGTGTCGCGGTGACGGTCGAAGAGGTCGTGGCTCATGTTCGAAGGTCCTCGTCCCGGGGATCGCCCGTTGTGACAGTTGTCTGCGGATCAGGCGCAAGTGTGTCACATCACGCGTGCGAGTGGGAGACGCGCGTCACACCACCCCGGCTCAATAGGGTGTGGCCCGTGAGGTCCCCCAAGAGCGTGCCGCTGCACCTGCGCCTCGTTCTCGCCAACAGCCTCGTCCTCGCCCTCGGCGTGCTCGCCATGTCGATGGCCCCCCACGACCACCGCGGCGTCGCCGCCCTCGTCGTGCTCGCGGTCGGCCTCGCCTTAGTCGTCGCTGTCAACACCCGCCACCTCCGGCAAGGTCTCACCCCGCTCGTCACCATGGTCAGCTCTCTCCACAGCCGGTGGGAGGGTGAGCGGCGCGCCCAGACCGCGAGGTCGCTCGCGAGCCGGGAGCACGACGGCCAGCGGATGGCCATCCAGCTCCACGACAACGTCGGCGCCAACCTCGGCGCCGCCCTCGTGGCCCTGAAGAAGGCGATCGACCGCGCACCGCCCGAGCTCGCAGCCGAGCTGAGGTCGGTTCAGCACCAGGCTCGGCTCAGCCTCGTCGAGGTACGCAAGATCGGCCGCAGTCTCCTCCCCGACGTGCTGGAGGACCTCGGCCTCCACGGCGCTCTCAACACGCTGGCCACCGAGTTCGCCGCGCGCAACCCCGGCGTCCACGTGTGCCGCCACCTCGAGGGCCCCTTCCGTGGCCTCTCCCCCGACGCCGAGCTGGTGGTCTACCGCGTCGCGGAGGAGTCGCTCAGGAACATCGCCCGCCACGCGAAGGCGGACCGGGTGCACCTGTCCCTCAGGCGCGAGGGCCCGCTCGTCATGCTGCGCGTGAGCGACGACGGCGTCGGCCCGGGCAGGAACGCCGAGCGCACGGGCATCCTGAGCATGCGCGAGCGCGCGGCCCTCGTCAGGGGCACCCTCACCGTGGGTCCCTGCGAGGGCGGTGGCACCGAGGTACGCCTCGAGGTCCCTGCGTGAGCACCGGCGGCGGCCGTGGCAGGCTGTTCCCGTGCCGAAGCTCCGCCGCATCGAACCCGCCGACCACGTGCAGGTGCTCGCGCTCAACGACGCGAACGTGGAGGCGCTCGCCCCGATGGACGAGGACCGTCTCCTCGAGCTCGACAAGATCGCCGACCGGTTCGACGTCATCGACGTGGACGGCGGCTTCGGCGGGTTCGTGATCACCTTCGCCCCCGGCTCGGCGTACGACTCCGAGAACTACCGTTGGTTCGCGGAGCGGCACGACCGGGACTTCTACTACCTCGACCGGATCGTCCTTGCCGGCTCGCACCGTCGCCAGGGGCTCGGCAGCTTCGCGTACGACGAGATCGAGCAGGTCGCGCGTCCCTACGGCCGCCTCGCCCTCGAGGTGAACCTCGTGCCCCGCAACCGCGTGTCTCTTGCCTTCCACGACCGGCGCGGGTACGTCGAGGTCGGCCGGCTCGGCGACGAGAGCCACCTCGTGTCCCTGATGGAGAAGCGACTGACGTGAGCAGCCCCGAGGAGACAGCACGCCGCAGCGCCGAGGCGATGTGGAGCGACGACGCAGCCAGCCAGTCGCTGGGCATGCGCATCGTCGAGGTAGGTCCCGGCACGGCGACGCTGGAGATGACCGTGCGCGACGACATGGTCAACGGCCACGGCATCGGGCACGGTGGGTTCACCTTCTCCCTCGCGGACTCGGCCTTCGCGTTCGCCTGCAACAGCTACAACCGCCGCACGGTCGCCCACCGGTGCGAGATCACCTACCTCGCCCCCACGACGCTGGGGGACGTACTCACGGCGACAGCCCAGGAGCGCGAGCGGGAGGGCCGTGACGGGGTCTACGACGTCGTGGTCCGCAACCGGGCCGGTGTGGTCGCGGAGTTCGTGGGGAAGAGCAAGGAGATCCGCGGCCCGCTCTACGAGGAGGAACGCTGATGGGACTGACCGTCGCGGTCACCGGCCCGACCGGGGAGATCGGCATCCCGGCCGTCGACGCGCTCGAGCGTGAGCCGGAGGTCGAGCGGATCGTCGGGATGGCCCGCCGGCCCTTCGACCCGTCCTCGTACGGCTGGGTGAAGACGGAGTACCGACAGGGCGACATCCTCGACCGCCCGGCCGTCGAGGCCCTCGTCGCCGACGCCGACGTGGTCGTCCACCTGGCCTACCTGATCATGGGGTCGCGCGCGGCGAGCCAGCTCGTGAACCTCGACGGGACCCGCAACGTCTTCGAGGCGACCGTCGACGCCGAGCGGCCGAAGCGGCTCGTCTACACCTCCTCGGTCGCGGCCTACGGCTACCACCCCGACAACCCTCAGCCGCTGACCGAGGACGTGCCGACCCGGGGGTCGAAGGAGCACTACTACTCCCAGCAGAAGGCGGAGTGCGAGACGCTCCTGCGCGAGACCACGACCGGCACCGGCCTCGAGGTGTACGTCCTGCGGCCCTGCATCGTCGCCGGCCCCCGGGCCACCGCGCTCGCCGACTCGATGCCGTGGCGCCAGCTCGCCGCCCGGCTGCCCGGCACGGCCCGGCGGGCCCTCGCGAAGGTCCCGGCGCTGCGCATGGTCGTCCCGGACCCGGGCAGCCCGCTCCAGCTCGTGCACCACGACGACGTCGCGAGCGCGATCGCCGCGGCGACGGTCGGCCGGGGCGAGCCCGGTGCCTACAACCTCGCCGCGGACGGGACCGTGACCTTCGGCGACGTAGCGACCGCCCTCGGCGCGTTCCCCGTGCCGGTTCCGCGCTCTGCCGCCACCCTCGCGTCCGAGGTGGTCGCCAAGCTGCCCTGGGTCCCGGCTCTCGCGGAGTGGATCCACGTGGCACGAACCCCCGTGGTCATGGACACCAGCCGGGCGAAGACACTGCTCGGCTGGCAGCCCGAGCACACCAGCGCCGAGACCCTCGAGGCGATGGCCTCGGCGGTCCGGGTGCGGTCGAGGGGCTGAGGCCGAGGTCGGCGAAACCGCCACGCGGCGACGGGCGCGAACCTAGACTCGAAAGTGTCCCGATCGCTCCGAGCGGCCGCTGCTGCCCTCCTGGCCCTGAGCCTGGCGCTGCCCCAGGCGGCCGGCGCGCGCGAGGACAAGGCGGTCTCGACGCCGGTCGAGGACAGCTACTACCCGGACAAGGGCGACCCGACGGTCGACGCGCTGAACTACGACCTCGACCTGACCTGGCTCAGGCGATCGCGTGAGCTGAGAGGTGTCGCGACGATCCGGCTGCGCGCCGCACGCACCGACGAGGCGCTCCGCCTCGACCTGTCCCACCGCCTCCGGGTCCGCAGCGTCCACGTCGACGGCGCGCGGGCGAGCTTCACGCACACGGGGAACCACCTGGTCGTCGCGGCTCCCGTCGAGGTGGACGGGCGCCACACCGTACGCGTCGCCTACCGAGGCAGACCCCGCCCCGCGGCGGGTCCGGCGAGCCGCGCCGACGTGGCGAGGGTCGGCATGCGAGTCACCGCGGACGGGCAGCTGTGGACGATGCAGGAGCCTTTCGGCGCGTTCACCTGGTACCCGGTCAACGACCATCCCTCGGACAAGGCGCGGTACGACGTGCGGGTCAGCGCCCCGGGACGCTGGGTCGGCGTCTCCAATGGCAGGCTGACGCACCGTCGTACGACGGGAGGGCGGACCGTGACCCGCTGGCGGGCCGCCGCCCCCATGCCGTCGTACCTCGTCACCCTCGCCGTCGGCCCCTACCGCCACCACCGCCAGGAGGGACCGCACGGCCTGCCGCTGAGCTACTGGGTCCCGCGCGACAGGCCCGCCCTCCTGAAGCCGTTGAGGACGACCCCGGCCGCGGTCCGATGGCTGGAGCGACGCCTCGGGCGGTACCCCTACCGGCAGTTCGGGATCGTCGTGACCCCGAGCG
>DASSMS010000119.1:0-14912 GCA_035688575.1 Nocardioidaceae bacterium | reverse complement strand
ATGGCTCGCGCCACACCCATGTTGAGGACGACGATCTCGTCACGCAGCCTCTTGTGCTCCACCTCGTCGGTGGTCTCGGCGATCTGGGCCAGCAGTCGTGCCGTGATCCGGCTGCGGTCGGCCTCGTCAACCGCTCCTGACTGCGCCGGCACCGTGGGGCTTTCCAGCTCGGTCTCGTGAAGCTCAGGCGAAATGGTCATGCTTTCCCACCCCTCAGGGTTGGAACGGGATGGCCGTTGGTTTGACCATCAAGTGTGCCTTCACCGACCCCTAGGCCCCGGTGTCGGCCACGTGAGCCATATTCCCCTGGCCCCCGGTTGTCTAAACCACCTCTGTCGCCCGTTCCTGCGACCAGGAAGGCACCCGCCGACGTCCCCCTGGACCTTCCCTGGACGGCCTTGGTCTTCGTCACGCCCATGGCGGCAGTACCGGCTGAGCGGACAGACCCGCTCGCCCCGCTGACTCTCACGCCTCGTAAGAGTGAGTTGCCTCACCTCCGGCAGGGAGCTCACGCCGGGGACACCGATCGTCGATTGTGACCCTGCCGCTACGTCAGAGTACGGTGGCGCTCCCCACCACAGCGCGACGAGGTACATGAGCATCCAACACATGCAGATCGGCGAGGTTGCCGAGCAGACCGGCCTCAGCCTCCGCACGATCCGCTACTACGAAGAGGTCGGCCTCGTGACACCCTCGGCGCGCACCTCCGGGGGTTTCCGCCTCTACTCCGAGACCGACGTGGCACGGCTTCGGCTCATCCGGCGGATGAAGCCGCTCGAGTTCACCCTCGAGGAGATGCGCCGGGTGCTCGACGTGCTCGACGCCCTCGAGACGACGAGCCCCGACACCGGCGAGCACGACGGGCTCGTAGCACAGCTGACCGGGTACCGGCAGGCCGCCGAGGCCCGGGTCGCCGCACTTCGCGAGCAGCTGGAGGTGGCGGAAGGCTTCGCGGGAGACCTGCGACGAGAGATCACGCGACAGAAGAGGACGACGAGGCACAGCTCATGAGCGCGTCCGAACCGCCCACTCACGACATCCCCGCACCCGTCGTACGACGGGAGGCCGGCCGCCGTCGTACCTTCGCGGTCATCAGCCACCCCGACGCCGGAAAGTCGACGCTCACCGAGGCCCTCGCCCTGCACGCGCGCGTGATCTCCGAAGCCGGCGCCGTGCACGGCAAGGCCGGGCGCAAGGGGACGGTGTCGGACTGGATGGAGATGGAGCGCGCCCGCGGCATCTCGATCACGTCCGCGGCGCTGCAGTTCGAGTACGGCGACCACGTGGTCAACCTGGTGGACACACCCGGCCACGCCGACTTCTCCGAGGACACCTACCGGGTTCTCGCCGCCGTCGACGCAGCAGTCATGCTCGTCGACGCGGCCAAGGGGCTCGAGCCGCAGACGCTCAAGCTGTTCCAGGTCTGCCGGCACCGCCGGATCCCGGTGGTCACCGTCATCAACAAGTGGGACCGCCCCGGCAAGGACGCGCTCGAGCTGATCGACGAGATCCAGGCCGAGATCGGCCTCCGCCCGACGCCGCTCACCTGGCCGGTCGGCATCGCCGGGGACTTCCGCGGTGTGCTGGAGCGGGAGACCGGGGACATGATCGCCTACACCCGCACGGCTGGCGGGGCGACCAGGGCGCCCGAGGAGCGGCTGACCCCGGACGCGGCGCAGGACGCGCACGACGTGGCCTGGGAGAGCGCGGTGGAGGAGCACGAGCTGCTCGAGGCTGACGGGGCGGTCCACGACCAGGACGCCTTCCTGTCCGGCCACACGACGCCCTTGATGTTCGCCTCGGCGATCTTGAACTTCGGCGTAGCCCAGCTGCTCGAGACCCTGGTGGCCCTGGCTCCCGCACCGGGCGGCACCAAGGACCGCGACGGCGGGGTACGTGAGGTCGACGACCCGTTCAGCGCGTTCGTCTTCAAGGTCCAGGCGGGCATGGACACCGCCCACCGCGACCGGCTCGCGTTCGCCCGCGTGACCTCGGGGGTCTTCCGGCGAGGCATGGTCGCCACGCACGCGGAGACAGGGCGTCCGTTCGCGACGAAGTACGCCCAGGCCGTCTTCGGCCGCGAGCGCACGGACCTCTACACGGCGAACCCCGGCGACATCATCGGCCTGGTCAACGCCTCCGCCCTGCGCGTGGGGCACACGATCTACGAGAGCGAGCCGGTGACCTTCCCGCCGATCGCCAGCTTCGCGCCCGAGCACTTCATGTCCGTGCGGGCGGCCGACTCCGGGAAGTACAAGCAGTTCCGCCGCGGCATCGAGCAGCTCGACCAGGAGGGGGTCGTCCAGGTCCTGCGGTCTGACGTCCGCGGCGACCAGGCACCCGTGCTCGCCGCCGTCGGACCGATGCAGTTCGAGGTCGCGGCGGCTCGGATGGAGACCGAGTTCAACGCGCCGATCAAGATGTCGAGGCTCGACTACTCCGTCGCCCGCCGCACCACGCTCGAGCACGCGAGCGAGGTCAACGACCTCCGCGGCGTCGAGGTGCTCACCCGCAGCGACGGCGCGCTGCTCGCGCTGTTCCCCGACCGCTGGCGCGCCGAGGCGGTCGAGCGGCAGCACCCGCACCTCGTGCTCGAGCGCCTCGTGGCCGGCGAGCGCTGACCCCAAGACGCTGCCCGAACACCGGCTGCGCTGAGCTGAGGGCTGCGCGGGGCGCGGATCGCGCATGCGCGCCGTTCTGGCCCGGTTCATCGCGTAGATCGGGCCGCAAGGGGAGCATATGCGTGGTTGTGGCCCCGTCTGGACGTCAGGAGGCCTCGGTCCGGCCCTCACGCCAGTAGCCCATGAAGGCCACCCGGGCTCTGTCGACGCCCAGCTCACCGACGAGCTGACGGCGCACGTCCCGGACCATGCCGGCCGAGCCGGAGAGACCGGCGTCACACCCAAGACTTTGGTAAGGCTTCCCTAACCTGCTGCTACGCTGACTCGAACGCTTCGCTCCCGGACACCGTGGCCCGGGCAGCCCGACCACGGCCGACTCACCGGCGAGGAGAACGATGATCGTCTGTCACTGCCGCGTCGTGAGCGACCGCCAGGTCATGAAGTCTGTCGACGAGGGTGCCCGGTCTCTCGCGGCGGTGTGCCGGGAAACGGGCGCGGGCCGCGACTGCGGCGCCTGTGTCCTTTCCGTCAAACGACTGCTGTGCCAGCATCAACCAACCCGGATCGATGTCCCCTCGGAGGTCGGATATGCAGCCAGTTAGTCCTCGTGTGGTCGACCTGCTCAACGACGCGCTCAGCTTCGAGCTCACGGTCACCAACACCTACTTCCTTCACGCTCGGATGCTGGACAACTGGGGACTGTCCCGTCTGGGGAAGGTCTTTTACGACCTCTCGATCGACGAGATGCGCGACGCCGACTCCCTGATCAACCGAATCCTCATGTACGACGGCCACCCCAACGTGCAGCGACTGAAGCCGATCCAGGTCGGCGAGGCACCCGAGGAGATGCTGCGGCTCGCCCTGGAGAGCGAGAAGGCCGCGGTCGCGCAGTTCAACTCCTCGGCCAAGGAGTGCCACGACCTCGGCGATCACGGCACCGCCGCCGTCTTCGAGGAGATGGTGCGCGACGAGGAGAAGCACGCGGACTGGTTCGAGGGCCAGCTGGACGCGATCGAGCGCGTGGGCCTGCCCCAGTACCTTGCCCAGCAGATCGACTCCGGCCAGGGACCCGAGTAGCCCGCGCTGCGGTCGTCCCGCCGCCGTCGTAACGCCGTTCAGTTCCAAGCCACTCGTCCCGCACCCCAGGAACCTCGTTCTCGAACTGAACCGCGCCCGCCGCCGAAGCCCGCGCGGCGTACGCCCTCACCGGCAGCTGCGCACGCCGGAGTCGACGATCCTGCCCCTGGTGGTGGTGAAGCCGAAGGCGTACCCGCCTGCGCCGAGCCGGAGGGCGAGGACGCCGAACGCCGAGTCGACGCGTGCGACCGACCCGCGACGTTTGCGCGTCAGCGGGATGAGGTCCTTGCCGCCCGTGCCCACCACGAAGGACTCGATGCCGTCCCGGGCCCGCCGGTGGTCCGCGTCCATCCGCCTGAACCGCTCGTAGTGGTGGTCGTGACCGGCGATGGCGAGGTCCGCGCCGTACCGGTAGGCCACCCGCCAGAACCTCCGCATGCTCGGCTTCTCACCCTCGCCCGAGGAGTACCTCGGGTGGTGCATCATGATCGCCGAGCAGGTGCGTGAGTTCGCGCCCATGTCCTGTCGCAGCCAACGGACCTGGGCCCGGCAGTCGATGTCGGAACAGTTGCTGTTCAGCGCGTAGATGCGCCAGGCGCCGACGTCGAACGCGTAGTAGCCCGGAGACCGCTGACGGCGGAAGTAGGCGTAGTAGCCCGCGGCACTACGCGACTTGTACTCGTGGTTGCCCGGGACCGGTCGGGTGACGCGCTTGAGCTTCCCCCACGACCGTCGGTAGGAGCTCTGGAACTCCCGCAGCGTCGCGGCCCGGTACTGCAGGTCCCCAAGTGCCAGCACGAGCGAGGGCCGGTACGTCCGGGCCAGCCTCGCAGTGTCGTGGTGACGGCATCTCGTCTCGGACACTCGCTGATCTGTCGCGCATGCGATGTCACCGACGGCGACCACCGTGGGGACCTGCGCCGTAGCCGAGGCGCTGGTGGCCGAGACGCTGGTGGCCGAGGCGCTGGTGGCGAACCTCCCTGCGGTCGAGGCGCTCACCCCGGCGCCGGATGCCGCGTGCGCGCTCAGGAGCGAGGCGGCCACGACCACGAGCACCGCGAGGCGACGGAGTGCGGCCGGGCCGCCGCGCGGCCCGGCCGGTTGGTCGGGGGCTGCACCACTCATCGGTGTCCTTCCGCCAACGGCAGCCTGGTGATCCAGTACTCGGTCTCTGCGGTGGGGGTGGTGCCGAACCTCGCGTTCACCGCCCACAGCGCCTCGCGCGCCACCGCGGCGGTCGCGGGTACGTCGAGATCGGCGTCGGTGAGCCTCGCCACGCGCTTCGCCGTGGTCACGCGCAGACCGAGCTCCAGTGCGACGACCCGGTTGTTCCGGTTGCGGACGACGTACAGGGTGTCGCCGTCGAGCTCCAGGCCGTCGCCGTTGACCAGCCGAGCGCCGGTGACCTCGACGATGCGGCTGCGGCCGGTGCGCGGGTCGACGCGGAAGAGCTTTCCGTTGACGCTCTGCACAGCCAGCAGCCAGCGGCCGGTGTGCACGACCCCGTTGAGGTTGAACGCGTCGGGCACCGGCTCGAAGGCGCCGGTCAGTCTCAGCGTCCTCGCCTTGCCGGCCCGCGGCAGGCGGTCCCCTCGGCGAAGCGGTACGACGGCCAGCTCGTCGCCCATGGAGTCCGTGGCGTACACGCCGCGCTGGGTGACCGTGAGGTCGTTGAGGAAGCGGCCGCTGCCGAACCTGTAGGTGGCCACGATGTCGCCCGATCGGGCGTCGTGAGCGCGGATCACGCCCGTGCCTCCCCCGGCGACCCAGAGCAGGTCGCGGGACCTGTCGTAGTCGACGCCGACCGCGACCCGTCCCTTCCGTCCCTTCGCGAGGACCTCACCCCGGGAGGAGCGCGGGGAGCCCTTCCAGAGTGCGCCGTTCTTGAGCGAGCCGACGTAGAGCGAGCCCCCGTCGGTGGTGATGCCCTCCGGCTGCCAGCCCCTCGGGAGGTCGATGCGCTCCGGCAGCGAACGTCTGTCCTCGTCGTCGAGCGCTCCGGCCGACGAGGATCCGGCGACCACGGCAAGCACCATCAGCGAGACGGCGATCAGGCGAGATGCTCTCATCGAAGCTCCCACGTGGTGAGAAGTACGCGAAGCCTTCGATTCAGCCTGCGCTCGGCCGCGGAAGACCGTCAAGGAGCGGTCCGGCCGGGTCGGGCCGCGTCTACCTCGTCAGCTCGGCGACCAGGTCAGCGATCGTCTCCACGTAGTGGTCGACCTCCGTCGCCGTCGTCGTCGGCCCCACCAGCGCCATCTCGTGGACCGGGGTCAGCAGGATCCCGCGGTTCGCGCACCACACGTGGATCAGGGCGTCGAGCGGTCCGGTCAGACCCTCGCTGACGATGTCCACCGCGTTGTAGTCGACCTCGTTGAACAGCGCCTCCGAGCCGTTGCGCGGCGGCTTCGGCAGGAACCGGAACTCGACCCGGCAACCGATCCGGGCGACGTACCAGGCCAGGCCCGCGTCGCTGATCACCTTCTCCAGTCCGAGCTGCATCCGCACCGCGAGCTCGATCATGGGCTCGAACCTGTCCGCCGTGATCACGTGCTCCAGGGCCGCCCGGATGCCGGCGACGGCGGCGGGGCTGCCGGAGAGCGTGCCGCCGAACCCGAAGAAGTTCTGCCAGGCCGGCCGCGCGGACAAGAACTCCGAGATCTCTCTCGTGACCCCCAGGACCGCCGCCGGGTAGCCCCCGCCGATGAACTTGCCGGCGACGAACATGTCCGGGCTGAGCCCCAGACCCCCCGTGATCCCCCGCGGACCCGCGCACATGCTGTGCGTCTCGTCGATGAGCAGCAGCGTGCCGTACTTTCTGGTCAGCGATCGCAACGCGTCGTGGAAGCCGGGCTCCGGGGCGATGATGCCGATGTTGGTCATCACCGGCTCCGTGATGACGCAGGCGACGTCCCCGGGTGCGAGTGCCTGCTCGAGGGCGTCGACGTCGTTGAAGTCGACCACCTTCGTCATCGCCTTCGCGTCCGGCACGATCGGCCCCATCATCCCCGGCACGTTGATGACCTCGCCGAAGAAGTCGACGACCAGCGTCTCGTCGACGGACCCGTGGTAGGTGCCGTTGAACATCAGGACGAGCTGACGACCTGTGAAGGCACGCGCGACCTTCAGCGCCATGCGGTTGGCGTCCGTGGCAGTCATCAGGACCTGCCAGAACGGCAGCCCGAAGCGCTTGTGCATCTCCCGACCGACCCAGACGCTGTCCTCGGTGGGCAGCATCGTCGTCGTACCCCCGTGCCTCATCTGGGCCGCGATCGCCTCGACGATGTCCGGCTGCCCGTGCCCGCAGAGCGCACCGGTGTCGCCGAGACACAGGTCGAGGTAGCGATGCCCGTCGACGTCGGTGACGTGCACGCCCTCCGCGGACTCGACGAAGACCGGGAAGCCGCCGGTCCAGATCCGCATCCACGACATCGGGACGCCGCCGACGAGGTTCTTGCTCGCCTCCTCGAAGAGGGCCTGCGACCTCGGCCGCTCCCGGACGAACCGGGCGACCTCCCCGTCGAGCAGGGACCTGACCCGTTCCAGCGAGGGCTCGGCCATGGCTGCTCGCCCGCCTCAGGCGACCGTGACGTCCGGGTCCAGGTAGACATCCTGGATCGCGTGCAACAGCTCGATGCCCTCGTCGAAGGGGCGCTGGAAGACCTTGCGGCCCGCGATGACTCCCATGCCGCCCGCGCGCTTGTTGACCACCGCTGTACGGACCGCGTCGTGCAGGTCGGAGGCTCCAGAGGACGGACCGCCGGAGTTGATCATCCCGATCCTGCCCGCGTAGCAGTTGAGGACCTGCCACCGGCACCGGTCGATCGGGTTGTCACCGACATAGGTGTCGTAGACCAACGGGTGCGTCTTCCCGAACGAGATCGCCGTGAAGCCGCCGTTGTTCTCCGGCAGCTTCTGCTTCACGATGTCGGCCTCGAGCGTCACGCCGAGATGGTTCGCCTGACCGGTCAGGTCGGCGGAGACGTGGTAGTCGACGCCGTCCTTCTTGAACGCGGAGTTGCGGGTGTAGCACCACAGGATCGTCACCATGCCGAGCGAGTGGGCCTCGGCGAACGCAGCGCTGACCTCCTGGAGCTCGCGGCGCGAGACGTCGGCGCCCCAGTAGACCGTGGCACCGACCGCGGTCGCGCCGAGGTCGAAAGCCTGCCGCACCGAGGCGAACATCGTCTGGTCGTGGACCGCGGGGTAGGTCAGCAGCTCGTTGTGGTTGAGCTTGAGGACGAAGGGGATCTTGTCCGCGAACTTCCGCGAGACCGCCCCCAGGACGCCCAGCGTGGTCGCCACAGCGTTGCAGCCGCCCTCGACCGCGAGCCGCACGATGTTCTCAGGGTCGAAGTACATGGGGTTCGGCGCGAAGGAGGCGGCTCCGGAGTGCTCGATCCCCTGGTCGACGGGGAAGACCGACAGGTACCCGGTGCCGCCCAGGCGGCCGTGGCTGGCCAGGAGGGCGAGGTTGCGCAGCACGGTCGGGCCACGGTCGGTGTCCCGCCAGATCCGGTCGATGAAGTCAGGTCCGGGCAGGTGCAGGTTCTCCTTGGGCATGCTCTTGCACTCGTAGTCCAGCAGCTGCTCGGTGTCTGTTCCCAGGACTGCGGCGATGTCGGTGGTCATGGTCGCGGCGCTCCCTCCGGCCGGTCGTCCCCGCCTCGCGGCGGCGGGGCGTGAGGCGCTCGACCGCCACGGACGGTCACCTCCGTGTCTAGTCGGCCGCTCGCGACGCGAACAGGGCCGTCCGGCCCGTCTTCCGGTGGGCGGCTCGCGTGTGCGCGCGCAGGGGGACGTTCGGCTCTGCCATCCCCGGGCCGGCGTCCCTAGCGTGGACCGCAGAAGACTCACGAAGGAGGGAACGAACCATGCCCCCTCACTGCGACTCGCTCGACGGCCCCGTCGTCACCGCCGCGCGTCAGGCCCTCGAGGCCGGAGACGTCGACCTCGTCCTTCCGTTCGTGCCCGTGGAGGCCGAGGACGAGGTCCGCGCCGTCTTCGACCGGGTCCTGCAGGTGCGAGGACTCGGCGCCGAGGCACGCGAGACCGCCGACCTCCTCCTCTTCGAGACCGTCGTCAGGGTCCACAGGGCGGGCGAGGGTGCGCCGTACACCGGGCTGAAACCGGCCGGCGTCTCGGTCGGGCCGGTCATCCCGCTCGCGGAGAAGTCCGTCGAGACGGGGTCCAGCGAACAGCTCGCCAACTTCCTGGCCGATGCCCTCCGCTGGGAGCTCGCCACCCGGCTGGAGGCGGTTCGCGGCCTGGCCTCACACCGGCAGCGGTCCGTCGCGGACGCCCGGAGGTACGTCGAGGCCATGCTCGGCTTCGAGGTGTACAGCCACCACCTCTACGAGGCGCTCCGCTCGACCGCCCACCACGAGAGCGCGGAGCACGCGGATCACGTCTGAGACGCCGCCCGTCGCCCAACGGTGCCGGCCCTAGGCGTCGCCTTCGGCCTGCTTGGCCTCCCGCGCGTGTACGGCGGCGCGCCCCATGAGCCCTGCACCGCTCGCCGTGGCCCGGCGCCACGGGAACGTTCCCTCGATCTCCACCTCGAGGGAGAAGCTGAGGAAGGTCCGGATCAGCACGATCAGGCCGAGGACGGCGACGTTCTGCAAGGTCGGCGCGACCGCGATCGTCCTGATCAGGTCCGCGGCCACGAGGATCTCCAGGCCCAGCAGGAGGGCGCCTCCGAACCCCTCCCTCAGGATGCGGTAGGCGTCGCGGCCCACCCGGACCTTGCGCCAGACCGAGGCGGCCACCGCACCCGACCAGAGCAGCCCGACGATGAGGACCGCGACGCCGACGACCTCGAAGCCTCGCGCCACGCCTTCCATCAGCTCGATGAACGTCACGGGGCCTCCCTGCGGTCCGGGTCGTTCACAGACTGGCACGTACGCCGGGGGTGGGGGGCGACAACGTCGCGACCCGGTCCGCCTCGGCGCCCCGGACTCACCCCATCCGGATGATGCCGACCGAGCGGTGACCGGGCACTGTGGAAGGCGACGGGACGGAGGTGCGTCATGGGTCTCCCCGCTGACCAGCTGGGCACGCAGGAGAAGGTCGTTCTCGAGATGCACGAGCACTGGAAGCACCTGCTCGGGGCGGCCCTGATCTGCCTCGCGGCGCTCGTGGGCCTCGTGTTCGTGCTCTCGCTCAGTCCCACGGGGGGCTTCCTCGAATGGCTCGACGCGATCGGCTGGCTCGCCTTCGCGGTCGTCGTGCTCGTGTTCGGGGTGTGGCCCTTCACCGAGTGGCGCATGCGGACCTACACGCTGACCAACGAGCGCCTCGCGACGCGCTGGGGTGTCCTCCGCCGGTCGGGTCGGGACATCCCGCTGAACCGGGTGAACGACGTCGCGTTCGAGCAGGGCATCTTCGACAGGATGGTCGGCGCCGGCACCCTCAAGGTGTCCGCGGCCAGCGAGGAGGGGACGGTCGTGCTGCGCGACATCCCCGACATCCACAAGGTGACGACCACCCTCAACGGCCTGGCGCGCGAGGCCCAAGGGCGCTGACGGCTCACCTCCCGGCCCACATCCGGGGACGACGAGTTCTTTACTTCTCCTGCGCGGACGCGCTCCGACGCTCATGATTTGTGGTCATGCGTCCTGTTCGTCCTGTCACGTCCGCTGCTCGTCGTACCTCTCGGGCTGGTGGACGGCTCCGCTGGGCGGCCCCGGCCCTGGTAGCCGCCGCCGTCGGCTCGCTGGTCATCGGACACACTCCGGCAGAGCCCGGACCCGCCACCGCGGCCCCGGCAGAGGCGAAGACCTCCGTCGCCGAGATCACCACGGTTGCCACGAAGCGGGTAGAGCTGCGGCGCCGCAAGGGGTCGGTCGTCGGTGACGGACGGACGATCTACATCGCCAACCGCACGGAGTTCCGCCCGGCCAGGACCAAGGTGGGGCTCCCGCCGCGGGTCCGAGGCGGTGCGTGGGTCGTGGTCGACCTCGACTCGGGGCGCCTCCTCGGGAAGCACCGGGCCCGCACGAAGCTGCCCCAGGCCTCGACGATGAAGCTGCTCACCGCGCTGACCGCCACCCGGACCATCCGGCCCCGCGCCACGCACCGGGTCACGAAGTTCGAGGCGTCGCAGATCTGCTCCTGCGCCGGCATCAAGCGCGGTCGCCTCTACCGGCGCAACACGCTCCTGGCGGGGATGCTCCTGCCCTCCGGCAACGACGCTGCGGAGGCGGTCGCGGGGTCTCACCCGCACGGGAGGCGGGCGTTCTACCGGGCGATGAACGACCTCGCCCGCGAGCTGGGGGCCAGCGAGACGGTGGCCAAGAACGCCTCCGGCCTCACGGCGGCCGGCTCCCACTCCTCGGCCCGCGATCTGGTGCTGTTCCTGCGGGCCGCGACCGCCGACGAGACGATCTCCAGGATCCTCGCCAAGAGGAAGGCCAGCATCGCCACCGTGGCCGGTAGGCATCGCCACGTGGTCTGGCGCAGCACCGACTACGTCAACAAGTACGAGGGCTCCCTCGGCAAGAGCGGCTGGACGACCCCCGCCAAGAACACGCTGGTCGTCGTGACCGAGATCGACGGACGTCGTATCGCGGTGGCGAGCCTCGGCGTGCCGAGCGGCTACTCCACCTCCGGAGCGCGGGCGCTCACACGGTGGGCAGCCGAGAACCTCACGGGCCTGAAGGCCGTGGGACGGCTGCCGCTCGCCTGATCCCCGTCCCGGGTCAGCGGCGGGGCTTGAAACAGGCGAAGCGGCCGGAGCCGTCGTAGGCCAGCAGGCCCTCCTCGACGAGGTCCCACAGCACCGCGACGATCGAGGCCCGGTCGGATGCGTAGTCGGTGGCCACCGATGCGACCACGTCGGCCGGTGTCCAGGCCCCTTCCCCGACCGCCTCGCAAACCGCGGTCCGCAGCGTCTCAGGGGTGGTGCGCACGGTCAGCATGGTCTTGTCTCCTCGGTGTTCTCGTTCTTCTTGGGTGGTTCGGGTCATGTCACGGCCAGCCCCTCCTCGGCGAAGGCTCTGCGTGCCGCGAGGACCTGCTCAGGGGTGGCGCCGGGCACGTCGCGGAGCCTGTCGCGCAGACCCAGCGCCGCGTACTTCTCGCGGCCCAGGCGGTGGTAGCCCAGGACGTCGACACGCTCGACGTTCCGCAGGCCGGCGACGAACGTGGCGAGCTTCCGCACGTGCTCCGGGGCGTCGGTGACCCCCGGGACGAGCACGAACCGAACCCAGGTCGGCTGACCCCGCTCCGCCAGCCGCTCGGCGAACCGGAGCGTCGGCGTCAGGGCGCCGCCTGTCAGCCGTCGATAGAGGTGCTCGTCCGCCGCCTTGATGTCGAGCAGGACCAGGTCGGTCGCGTCCAGCAGGTCGTCGTCGGCCCGATCACCGAGGCTCCCGGCCGTGTCCAGGGCGGTGTGGAGTCCACGTGCTCTCGCGCCGGCGAGGACGGCGCCCGTGAACTCGGGCTGGAGCAGGGGCTCGCCGCCCGAGACGGTCACCCCACCCCCGGCTGCCCGCAGGTACGGCACGTAGCGCGTGATCCGGGCGAGCACCTGCTCGTCGGTCACCCGCTCCCCCGAGCGCATCCACCACGTGTCGGGGTTGTGGCAGTACAGGCACCGCAGCGGGCACCCGCTGGTGAAGAGGACGAACCGGGTCCCGGGGCCGTCGACCCCGGTCGAGATGTCCCAGGAGTGCATGGTGCCCTCGACCGGGCGGGGTGCGTCCACGACAGGGCCCTTGTCGACGTCGGGGTCGGTCAGCGTCATCACCGGCTCACAACGCCGAGTGGAAGGTGCGGTTGACGACGTCCTGCTGCTGCTCGCGGGTGAGCCGCACGAAGTTGACCGCGTACCCGGAGACCCGGACGGTCAGCTGCGGGTAGCGCTCGGGGTGGTCCATCGCGTCCACGAGCGTCGCCCTGTCCAGGACGTTGACGTTCATGTGGAAGCCGTTCGAGGCGACGAAGCCGTCGAGGACGCCGACGAGGTTCGCGATCTGCTCCTGCCGGGTGCGCCCGAGACCGGCCGGGGTGACGGTCGTGGTCAGCGAGATGCCGTCCCGCGCGTCGTCGAAAGGCAGCTTCGCGACGCTGAGGGCGGCGGTGACCATGCCGTGCCGGTCCCGCCCGTTCATCGGGTTCGCACCGGGGGCGAACGGCTCGCCGGCCCGCCTTCCGTCGGGGGTGTTGCCGGTGGCCTTGCCGTAGACCACGTTGCTGGTGATGGTCAGCACCGACTGGGTGTGCACCGCGTCGCGGTAGGTCTTGTGCCTGCGGATCTTGGCCATGAACGAGTGCACGAGGTCGACCGCCATCTCGTCCACGCGGTCGTCGTCGTTGCCGTAGGTCGGGAAGTCGCCCACCGTCTCGTAGTCCACGACGAGCCCCTCGTCGTCGCGCACCGGCCGCACCTCGGCGTACCTGATCGCCGACAGCGAGTCCACGGCGACCGACAGACCTGCGATGCCGCAGGCCATCGTGCGGTGCACGTCGCTGTCGTGCAGCGCCATCTCCAGACGCTCGTAGGCGTACTTGTCGTGCATCGAGTGGATGATGTTCAGCGCGTCGACGTAGGTCTGGGCCAGCCAGTCCATCATCACGTCGAGCCGCGCCCGGACCTCGACGTAGTCGAGGACGTCGCCGCGGACCTGGGGCAGCGCCGGACCGACTTGGTCGCCGCTGACCTCGTCGCGGCCACCGTTGATCGCGTAGAGCAGCGTCTTCGCGAGGTTCACCCTGGCGCCGAAGAACTGCATCGCCTTGCCGACGGCCATCGGCGAGACGCAGCAGGCGATCGCGGTGTCGTCCCCCCAGCGTGGACGCATCAGGTCGTCGGACTCGTACTGGATCGCGCTGGTGTCGAGCGAGACCTGCGCGCAGAACCGCTTGAAGCCGTCCGGGAGGTCCGGCGACCAGAACACCGTGAGGTTGGGCTCCGGAGCCGGGCCCAGGTTGTAGAGGGTCTGGAGGTAGCGGAACGACGTCCGTGTCACGAGGGTCCGGCCGTCGCGTCCGATGCCCCCGATGCTCTCGGTGACCCAGGTCGGGTCGCCGGAGAAGAGCGCGTCGTACTCAGGGGTGCGGAGGAAGCGGACGATCCTGAGCTTGATCACCAGGTCGTCCACGAGCTCCTGGGCCTGCTGCTCGGTCAGCGCCCCTTCGGCGAGGTCGCGCTCGAGGTAGACGTCGAGGAACGTGCTGGTGCGCCCCAGGGACATCGCGGCACCGTTCTGGTCCTTCGTCGCGGCCAGATAGGCGAAGTACAGCCACTGAACCGCCTCCCGCGCGTCACCTGCCGGGCCCGAGATGTCGAAGCCGTACGACGCGGCCATCCGCTTCAGGTCCTCCAGAGCCCGGATCTGCTCGGCGAGCTCCTCGCGGTCGCGGATCACCTCGTCGGTGGAGCGCCGGATGTCGAGCGCCGCACGGTCGGCCCGCTTCTGCTCGATCAGCCGGTCCACTCCGTAGAGGGCGACCCGTCGGTAGTCGCCGATGATCCGGCCACGGCCGTAGGCGTCCGGGAGCCCGGTGATCAGGCCGCTCTTGCGAGCACGGAGGATCTGGGCGGTGTACGCGTCGAAGACGCCGTCGTTGTGGGTCTTCCGGTAGCGGGTGAAGACCTCCTTGACGACGGGGTCGGGCTCGTAGCCGAAGGCCTCGAGCGCGGCCTCGACCATCCGCCAGCCCCCGTTGGGCATGATCGCCCGCTTGAGCGGCTCGTCGGTCTGGAGGCCCACGACGATCTCGGCTTCCCGGTCGATGTAGCCAGGTGCGTGGCTGGTGATGGACGAGGGCACGCGGACGTCGATGTCGTACACCCCTCGCTCCTGCTCGACGGGGAACATCTCCAGCAGACGGGCCCACAGGCGGCTCGTGCGCTCGGTGGGTCCGGCGAGGAACGCCGCGTCCCCCTCGTAGGGCCGGTAGTTGTCCTGGATGAACGAGCGCGTGTCGACTGATCCGCGCCACGTCGTCCCGGCGAAGCCTCGCCAGGGGTCACGGTGGGAGGGGTCGGGTGCGGGAACGGGAGCCTGGGCCACCAGTGACAACGCGGACACCTTCTCGTGTGGTCCCGCCTGGGCGGGAGGCCGGTGCGTCCGACCACCCAAAGCCTCACGCGCAGCGAGCCCCCGCCGAAGGGGGCATTGGTCCCTATTGGGCCGACATCGGACCCCCTTCGGCACCCCGGGCTGCGCTCCCCCCAATTACCAGGGTGCCCTGGTAATTGGTGTCCTC
>DASSMS010000116.1:0-7477 GCA_035688575.1 Nocardioidaceae bacterium | reverse complement strand
GAAGGAGCCGTCGGTGTCGTCGGCCAGCCCGGAGCCGTTGTCCACGGCAGTGCAGACAAGGGTCACGTCGCCCTTGTGCCACCTGTCGTCGACGGGGTCGCAGCTGACCTCGGGCGCCTTGCGGTCGACCTTGATCCCCGTGACCGCGTCCACCGTCGTGGTGTTGCCCACCGCGTCAGCCACCTGGCGCGACCCAGTCGAGGCGCTTCCGGTCTCGTCCCCGTCGGCCACGGTGGTCGAGAGGGCGAAGGCCGCGTCGCCGCTGTCGGCGAGGCCCGAGCCATCGTCCTCCGCGGTGCAGGCGATGTCGATGTTCCCGGCGTGCCAGCTGCCGTCGTCGCTGCCACAGCTGACCTCGGGCGCCTTGCGGTCGATCTTGTTGCCGGCGATCGGACCGGCGGAAACAGAGTTGCCGGCCGCGTCGGTCACGGTTCGCGAGCCGGTCGAGGCGTTGCTGGTCTCGTCGCCGCCGGCAACCGAGGTCGCGAGCGAGAACGACTTGTCAGCGTCGGCGATGCCGGACCCGCCGTCCGACCCGGTGCAGCCGAGGGACACGTTGTCGGCGTGCCACGCGCCGTCGGCGGCCGCACACTGCACGGTGGGCGCGGTCGCGTCGCGCTTGACGGTCACCGACTGCGTCGACGTGCCGCCCGCGCTTGTCGCGGTGCAGGTCAGGCTCTGCGCGGCGGTGTCGGTGCTGATCGTCGTCGGCCCGCAGCCGGTCCTCGACGTGATCGGGCCCTCGTCGTCCGTAACGCTCCAGGTGACGGTCACGTCGCTCGTGTACCAGTCGTTCTGTCCGATTGTGCCCGTGACGATCGGCGTGATCACCGGCGGCGTGGTGTCCGCCGGCAGCGGCGTGGCCACCGAGATAGTGATCGAGTCGGGGTCGAAGGTGCCGTAGACCCTCGGGTTGTTGCCCTCGGTCCTACCTCCCGAGGCCGAGGCCGTGATCGTGGCGGTGTTGCCGTCCGAAGCGCTCGCCAAGACGGTGTAGGGAACCGCCTTGGCGTTCTCGATGACGTTCGCAGTCGCAGGGTCGTCACAGCCGATCAGCTCGACGCTGGCGGGAGCGACGACGACAGCGACGTTGCTGGAGGTGAACTGCACGGTCACGCGATTGCCGTTGTTGGCGTTGCAGTTGTTGATCGGGTCGGCGCCACTCTCGGCGATGAGCCCGACCACGAAGGAGCTCGTCTCTCCCGGCGCCCTGGTGACGTCGGGACCGACGACGACATCGTCGGCATGGACGAGGCCTGTGGAGCCGATGAAGAGGGCGGCTGTCGCCGTGGCCACGAGTGTGGCCCTGAGGTTCGAACGCATGTAGATGACCCCCACGGATCAGGTGAGTGATGCCCGATGTGACGTGGCGGCCTGAACGCAATGCGCCCCACCCAGGACGAGCCACTACGGGGAACATAAACCTGGGCGAACCAGGAATTGGGCCGAATTGAACTACTCCCGCGCTAACCACCCAAACGAGCCATAGCCGACCAACCACATGGCTGATCGCGGGCGAGCCCGGCCCGTCGCTGCCCTGCGAACACCGAAGACCCCCGGCCCGTCGCGGGTTCGGGGGCCTCTGGCCGTGGCCGGGTTGTGGTCCGTCAGAGCCCGCAGTACTCCCGCACCTTGTCGACGACGATGTACTCCTCGTCCTCGGTGAAGGACTGGCCCTCGAAGAACTGCGCGATCTTGGTGATCAGCTGACCGTGCCAGTTGGTCTTGTCGCGGTTGGTGCCGTTGGCCTCCTGGCACGCCGCCAGCGTCGCTTCATCTGCGGCGTTGTGCAGGTAGTCGTTCGCGATAGCCGGGGCGTCGCGCCCCTCGCCCAGCACGACGACGGTGAAGGAGGCCGGATCCGTGACGAATCCTGCGGCGGTGACGTCCTTGGCGGTCACGCTGTCCACGTCGAAGGTCACGACCGTGGTCCCGGGAACGGCGCCGGTGAACGTGACCGTCTGCGGCAGGTCGTCCAGGTCGGGGCAGGCCGTGTACTGGACACTCTGCCTGAGGCCGGACACGACCGTCGCCTCCGAGCTGTTCACGCCGAACGTGACCTGGCTGTCCTTGCCCGTCAGGTCACAACCGTTCTTGCCGGTCTTGTCGGCGAGGTAAGCCAGCGTCGCCGTCGCGGTCTGGCCGACCGAGATGGTGAACGTCCTGGTCGCAGCGTCGTAGCTGGCGTCGGACGACGAGGTGGAGATGGTGTCGGCGCTTGCGACGCCGGAAGTCCCGAGTACAAGTGCAGCCGCGGCCGCACCGACAAGCGTGGTTCTGAGCGTCGAGCGCATGATGACCCCCCATGGATCGAGTGAGTACTGCCCTGTTGTCGTGGCGGCCCGAACGCTCGCGCGCCCCACCCAGGCCGATCCTCGATCACACCAACGCTAGGGATCCTTACGTCCCGTGGTGTCCGATTTCGCACGTCTGTGGGGGAAACTGCCCCTCTGGGGCGCCGTGAACTTCCAGGATGACTAGCTCGAATGACCGCGCGAGCCATGACAGAAAGCACAAAACGGACATCGTGCATCCCCGCTCAAGACAGAAGTGGGCGATAACGACAAGTTCTCAGGCAGAGAACGTGTCGTCATCGCCCACTTGTTGACGAACCGGAGCCAGGATGCTCAGAGGTTGGGGAACCAGATCTTGATCTCGCGCTCGGCGGACTCGGCAGAGTCGGACCCGTGTACGAGGTTCTCGCGGTTCGACAGGGAGAGGTCGCCGCGGATGGTGCCGGGTGCAGCCTTGCGGCCATCGGTCGCGCCGTTGATCGCGCGGACCACCTCGATCGCCTCGTCACCCTCGAGCACGCACGCCACGAGCGGGCCGCTGGTCACGAAGTCGCGCAGCGGCGGGTAGAAGGCCTTCTCCACGTGCTCCGCGTAGTGCTCGTCCGCCTTCTCCGGGTCGATCGTGCGCAGCTCCATGGCGACGATCGAGAGGCCCTTCGCCTCGAAGCGGCTGAGGACGTTGCCGACCAGACCGCGGCGGACGGCGTCGGGCTTGAGGAGGACGAGAGTGCGCTCAGACATGAGGGCAGCCTATCGACAGGCGGTGCGGGCCCGGCGCGCGCCTGCCCGCCGTCGTACGGCGAGCGCAGCCACCGGGGCAACGTGGCCGGCCAAGCTGCCGTCGTACCAGCAGGCTCGGCAAATGGGCAGCGTGGCCGGCCACGCTCGATCAGCCGGCGGCTCGGATCAGGCGGACTCAGCCCTCCTGGGCTTCTCCGTGCTCGGCGGCCCACTGCTGTTCGAGCACCTCGCGCTCGGCACGCTCACGGTCGATCTTGGCGCCGAGGAAGTACGCCCCCGCCCACAGCGCCGCGAAGACTGCCCCGAGTAAGAACATCATCGGGACGACGAATCCGAGCGCCAGGCTCGCGACCTGGATCGTCCAACCGAGGTAGTAGGCCCACGACCGGCGGAGCATGCCCGCGGCGACGACGCACGCGACGGTGAGCCCGAGACCGACCGCGAGCGCCGTACCCACCGGGATCGAGGCGACGCTGATCATCACCGGCGTGGTCAGTCCGAGTACGACGGCCTGCAGGGTCAGCATGGTGGCGCACATGGACCTCTGCGCAGAGCGCATCAGCGCGCCTCCCAACTGTCCCGGTCCCGCTCTCGCTCTCTCGGTTTGAGCATCGAGCGGGCCTCGCCGACCGTGATCACCGAGCCCGTCACCAGGACGCCGCCCGACCCGTACACGCCGCCGGTCTCGGCGAGGGTCGCGGCCTTGTCGATGGCGTCATCCAGACGTGGCGCGACGTGGACCCGGTCCGACCCGAAGATCCCTCGGGCCGCCTCGGCGAGCTCCTCGGCCGGCATCGCCCGCGCGGTGGAGTTCTGGGTGCACACGATCTCGGCGAACACGTGCTCGAACGCGGCGAGGACACCTTCATAGTCCTTGTCCGTCATGACTCCGACCACGCCGACCAGCGGGTTGAAGGTGAACGAGTCCTCGAGCGCCTCGGCCGTCGCTCTCGCGCCGTGGGGGTTGTGGGCCGCGTCTAGGACGATCGTCGGGCTGCGGCGGATGATCTCCAGGCGGCCCGGCGACGTGGCCTCCGCGAACGCCTCGTGCACCAGCTCGCCGTCGAGCGGCTCGTCGCCGGCGAAGGCCTCGACCGCCGCCAGCGCGAGAGCGGCGTTCTGCCCCTGGTGGGCGCCGTAGAGCGGGAGGAAGACCTCGTCGTACT
This sequence comes from Nocardioidaceae bacterium, assembly GCA_035688575.1. Classification (GTDB taxonomy): domain Bacteria; phylum Actinomycetota; class Actinomycetes; order Propionibacteriales; family Nocardioidaceae; genus Nocardioides_C. Next base: position 3,276 of record DASSMS010000116.1, on the reverse strand, counting down.
CGGCGCGCAGCCCCTGGATCCTCAGCATCTGGCCCCCGACGGCAGGCACGCGGTGGACCACACCGAAGTCGACGCCCTCGCGCAGCACCGTCGCCCCCACCTCGGCGGCGCGCTCGAGCAGCACCTCCATGACAGCAGGCGGCTGCTCGGCCGTCACGACAGTCGTCCCGGACTTGACGATCCCGGCCTTCTCCAGGGCGATGTCCTCGGGCCTCTCCCCGAGGTACTTCGCGTGGTCGACGCTGATCGGGGTGATGACCGCGACCTTGGCTTCGACCACGTTCGTGGCGTCCCAGGAACCGCCCATACCGACCTCGACGATCGCGGCGTCGACCGGCGCGTCGGCGAACGCGGCGTAGGCCATACCCACGACGGTCTCGAAGAACGACAGTGGGTACTCGCCCTGCCCGTCCACGATCGAGGCGAACGGCGCGACGTCTTGGTAGGCCTCGACGAACGCCTCCTCCGAGATCGGCTCGCCGTCGATCGAGATCCGCTCGGTCATCGACTCGACGTGGGGGCTGGTGAACCGCCCGGTCCGCAGGCCCCTTGCCCGGAGCAGCGTGTCGATCATCCGGGACGTGCTGGTCTTGCCGTTGGTGCCCGTCAGGTGCACGACCGGGTAGGCGTGCTGCGGGTCGCCGAGCAGGTGGACGAGCGACTCGATGCGCTCGAGGCTCGGCTCCAGCCTGGTCTCCGGCCACCGGGCGAGGAGCGCGCGCTCCACATCGGCGTAGGTCCTAGGGGCGTCGGCGGCGTCGGCAGGCGCCGAGGCGGGGGCAGGGGGGGTGTCAGACATCGCGGTCCGAGTCTACGGGGGTACGACGCACGGCAGCCCGGCGCAGGGCGTCGACCCCGGTCGTCGTACGCCGACGTCATCGCCCCGCCGTACGCCGGAACTGACTCGCTCGGGTCCGAGCCCCACCCGTAAGATCTCGACCCATGGACACCAACCCCACACCCGACCTGCCCGGAGAGACCACCGACGCGACCACCGGCCGCTCGGTCGTCGTACCGGACCGGCCTGCGCTCGAGGGGTTGGAGGACAAGTGGGTCCAGCGGTGGGAGGCCGAGGGCACCTACCGGTTCGACCGGTCGAAGACGCGCGAGGAGATCTACTCGATCGACACCCCTCCCCCGACGGTCTCGGGCTCGCTGCACGTGGGGCACGTCTTCTCCTACACCCACACAGACCTCATCGCCCGCTTCCAGCGGATGCGCGGCAAGGAGCTCTTCTACCCGATGGGCTGGGACGACAACGGCCTGCCCACCGAGCGCCGCGTCCAGAACTACTTCGGCGTGCGCTGCGACCCGTCACTCCCCCACGACCCTGACTTCACCCCGCCCGAGAAGCCGGACCCGAAGAAGCAGGTCCCGGTCAGCCGGCAGAACTTCATCGACCTGTGTGAGCAGCTCGTCGAGGAGGACGAGAAGGCCTTCGAGGCGCTGTGGCGCAAGGTGGGCCTGTCGGTCGACTGGACCCAGACCTACACCACGATCGGGGAGGAGTCCCGGATCGCGAGCCAGCGCGCCTTCCTGCGCAACTACGCCCGCGGCGAGGCCTACTCCCACGATGCGCCCACGCTGTGGGACGTCACCTTCCAGACCGCCGTGGCCCAGGCCGAGCTCGAGGCCCGCGAGTACCCCGGCGCCTACCACCGAGTCTCCTTCCACAAGCCCGACGGGTCGCCCGTCTACATCGAGACCACCCGGCCCGAGCTGATCCCGGCCGTCGTCGCGCTGATCGCGCACCCCGACGACGAGCGCTACAAGGACCTCTTCGGCACCAACGTCACCTCGCCGGTCTTCGGCGTGGAGATCCCGGTGCTCGCCCACGAGGCCGCCGAGCCCGACAAGGGCGCCGGCATCGCGATGTGCTGCACGTTCGGCGACCTCACCGACGTCCAGTGGTGGCGCGAGCTCCAGCTCCCGGTGCGCACGGTCATCGGCCGTGACGGCCGGCTGCACCGCGAGACCCCGCCGTGGCTCTCGCACGAGCCGGCCGCCTCGGCGTACTCCGACCTCGCCGGGAAGACCTCGTTCAGCGCTCGCGAGGCCATGGTGGAGAAGCTGCGCGAGAGCGGTGACCTGGACGGGGACCCCAAGGCCACCCAGCGCATGGCGAACTTCTACGAGAAGGGCGACAAGCCGCTCGAGATCGTCTCGACCCGCCAGTGGTACATCAGGAACGGCGGCCGTGACCGCGAGCTCCGCGACGAGCTCATCGAGCGTGGTGGCGAGATCACCTGGGTGCCCGACTACATGCGGCACCGCTACAGCAACTGGGTAGAGGGCCTCAACGGCGACTGGCTCGTCTCGCGCCAGCGGTTCTTCGGCATCCCGTTCCCGGTCTGGTACCCGCTCGACTCCGAAGGCGAGCCCGACTACGACCACCCGCTGATGCCGTCCGAGGACGAGCTTCCGGTCGACCCGTCGTCCCAGCCACCGCGTGGGTACGACGAGGACCAGCGCGGGAAGCCGGGCGGGTTCGTCGGCGACCCCGACGTGATGGACACCTGGGCAACCTCCTCGCTGTCGCCCCAGATCGTGACCGGCTGGGAACGCGACAAGGATCTCTTCGAGCGGACCTTCCCGATGGATCTGCGTCCGCAGGCGCACGACATCATCCGCACCTGGCTCTTCGCCACGGTCGTCCGGGCGCACCACGAGAACGGCATGGTGCCCTGGTCCCACGCGACGATCTCGGGCTTCGTGGTCGACCCGGACCGCAAGAAGATGAGCAAGTCCAAGGGCAACGTGGTCGTCCCGACCGACATCCTCGACAAGTACGGCGCCGACGCCGTGCGCTGGCGTGCCGCCCTCGCGCGTCCCGGCGCCGACTCGCCCTTCGACGAGACCCAGATGAAGGTCGGCCGCCGGCTGGCGATGAAGGTTCTCAACGCCTCGAAGTTCGTGCTCGGGCTCGGGGCCGTCGACACCGCGCCCTCCGCGGTGAGCGCACCCGTCGACTGCGCGATGCTCGGCGGCCTGGCCAATGTCATCACCAAGGCGACCGAGGCGTTCGAGGCCTACGACTACACCACCGCGCTCGAGGTCACCGAGCGCTTCTTCTGGACCTTCTGCGACGACTACGTCGAGCTCGTCAAGGAGCGGGCGTACGGCGGCCGTGGCGAGGAGCCCGCGGCGTCGGCGAAGGCAGCACTCGCCATCGCGCTCGACGCCCAACTGCGTCTGCTCGCGCCCTTCCTGCCCTACGTCACCGAAGAGGTGTGGTCGTGGTGGCGTGATGGCTCGATCCACCGCGCGCCCTGGCCC
>DASSMS010000122.1:0-6295 GCA_035688575.1 Nocardioidaceae bacterium | reverse complement strand
ATGATGGTCGCCGAGAAGGCGGCGGACCTGATCCTCGGCGACACTCCGCTGCCCGCCGAACACGTGCCCTTCTATCGCCACCGCGATCGGCAAGTCGGCGCGCCCTGACGTTCCGGGGGCATTGCGCTCACTTCACGGCGCCTTCCACCATGCCGCGGATGAAGTGCCGCTGCAGGATCAGGTAGACGACGACGACCGGCAGCGCCACGAGGGTCGCTCCAGCCGCCAGCAGGGCCGTTCCGGACGTGTACCGACCCTGGAAGAACGCCAGCCCGAGCGGGGCGGTCCGCAGTTTCTCGTCGGTAGCCATGATCAACGGGATGAGGAACTCGTTCCAGGTCCACATGAAGACGAGCAGGGTCATCGTCAGCAGCGCGGGTCGTCCCATCGGGAGCAGGATCGACCAGAAGATGCGCAGGTGTCCGGCGCCGTCGAGCCGCGCCGCCTCGACGACCTCGCGCGACGAGCTCCGGAAGTACGTGCGCATCCAGAAGGTGCCGAAGGCCAGCGACTGCGCCACCTGCGGCAGGATCAGCGCGGCGTAGGTGTCGGTGAGCCCGAGAGATCGCAGGTCGTAGTACAGCGGGACGACGAACGCCTCGCTCGGGACCATTAGCCCGAGCAGGAACACGTAGAACAGCGCCGAAGAGCCGCGGAAGCTCATCGTGCCGAAGGCGTAGCCGGCCAGCGACGCAAGCAGCGCGCTCACGACCACGACGCTCACCGCGACCACCAGGCTGGTGCGCAGGTAGTTCCCGAACCCGCCCTCGACCCAGGCCTCGGCGAAGTTGGAGAGGGTGAAGGCCTCCTCGCTGCCGATGCGGTCCGGGCGCAGCGCGAGCACCAGCACCACGAGCAGAGGTCCGAGGGCGAAGGCGGTTGCCGCGAGGAGCACGGCGTAGCTGACCATCCGCTCGAGCCGCGAGGTCATTCGTCGGCCCCCTCGGCGAGGCGGTTGATCGCCACTGTGACCAGCAGGATCACCGCGGTCAGCAGCACGGCGACGGTCATGCCGGTGCCGACCTCGGACTTCACGAAGACCCGGTCGTAGACCTCGTACGCCGGGACGCGGGTCCTGCCGCCGGGCCCGCCACTGGTCATGACGTAGACCAGGTCGAAGGTGCGCAGCGCAGCGATGATCGTGAGGGTAAGGGCCACCGCGAGCTCGCCGCGGAGCGCCGGGAGGCTCACCGCGAAGAACTCCTGCACCGGCCCGGCGCCGTCGAGCCGTGCGGCCTCGTACAGCTCGCGGGGCACCTTCGCGAGCCCGGCGAGGAAGAGCACGAGGCACAGGCCGGAGGTGAACCAGGTGCCGACGAAGCCCACCGCGACCAGGGCCCACGACGGCTCTCCCAGCCAGGCCCTGGTGAAGCCGTCCAGCCCCACCGCCCGGAGCAGGTCGTTCACGAAGCCCTCGGGCTGGTAGAGCGTCTGCCAGGCGATGCCGACCACCACCATCGCCACCACCTGGGGCAGGAAGAGCATGGTGCGGAAGAACCCCAGCCCGCGAAGCGCGGTGCGCGACATCATCGCCGCCAGCGCCATGCCCACGGTCACGGGAAGCAGGCTGAAGAAGACGACGAGCACGAGCGCATGGCCGAAGGGCGCGAGCAACTCGGGGTCGGTGAGGACCTCCCGGTAGTTGTCGATCCCGACGAAGGTCCCCAGGCCGAGGCCGTCCCACTCGTAGAAGGACAGCCAGACCGCCCGGATGATCGGCCACAGCAGGAAGGCCCCGAACACCAGCAGTGCAGGAGCGATGTAGAGGTACCCGACGGCGCGGGGCTCCCCGGGAGGGCCGGTGGGGCGGCGCTCCCGGGGAGCTGCGGGGCGTCGTACGGCGCCCGCGGGCACGTCGGTGGTCGCCACCCTCGTCACTCCTCCAGGGACGAGGTGTAGTCCTCCTCCAGCGTCGACAGGAAGTCCTCCGGCGTGGTCGAGCCGCCCAGCAGGTCCTGCACCTGCGCGGAGAGCACGTCGTAGGAGTCCAGCGTCGCCCAGTCGAGGTAGGGCGTGAGGGCGTCCTCGCCCGAGGCCTCCTTCCAGGCGTCGATCACTTCGGACTGTGCCTGGCCGGTGGCCTCCGCGTCGGTCTCGAGGACGGGGAGGTTGCCGGCCTCCTGGATCATCCCCATCGCCTCGTCGCTGGTGATGAAGTCGAGGTAGGCCGCCGCGGCATCCGCGTTCTCCGAGGCCTCGGTGATGGCGAAGGGCAGCCCCGTCGCGCCGGTGACCGCGAGCTCGCCGGTGGAACCCACGGGCGGAAGCATGAACCCGAGGTCGTCGCCGAGGGCCGCCTGCAGGTCGGCGAGCAGCCAGGTGCCGGAGATCAGGAAGACGCCCTCGCCCTTGGCGAACGCCTGCCACGAGGGGTCGTAGCCGAGGCCGTTGAAGCCCTCGGTGAAGAAGCCGCTCTCGGCCCAGCCCGCGATGGCCTCTGCGGCCTCGGTGTTCTCCGGTGTCGTCCAAGAGGCTCCCTCGCGGCCGAAGCCGAGGTCGCGGACCTCCTCGCGGGGCACGAACGCGTTCTGCACGAAGCCGAACTCGTGGATGCCCGGCCAGGCGTCGAGGTTGCCGAACTGGATGGGGATCTCGCCGGCTTCCTTGGCGGCGGTCAGCGCGGACTCGAAGTCCTCCCACGTCTGCGGGGGCTCGATCCCGAGCTCCTCGAGCTTGGAGCGGTTGTACCAGACCCCGACGAGCTCACCGGTCTGCGGAAGGCCGTAGAGGTTTCCCTCGCCGAAGGTCTTGCCGTCCTCGCTGTACGACGACACGGCCCGGACCGACTCGGGGAAGCGCTCGTCCCAGCCGTAGGCCTCGGCGTACGGGTCGAGGGGCTGCAGCTGTCCGGCCGTGACGAAGGCGCCCATGCCGGACCGGGAGTTGTTGGCCTGCACGACGTCGGGAGCGTCGTTGCTGTTGATGGCGAGCCGGAGCGTGCGCTGCAGGTCCTCGAAGGACCGGGAGACCCGCTCGATCTTGATGTTCGGGTACTCCTCCTGGAAGGCCTTGTTCAGGGCCTCGATCTGCTCGGCCTGACCGCCGCGCACCTCCTGGTCCCAGACCGTGAGGGTGATGTCGCCCATGGACGCGACGTCGGTCTCGACCTCCGACGGCTCGGGCTCGTCCCCGCCGTTGGGGCTGGAGCCCGGCGCGCAGGCTGTGACGGACAGGACCAGCGCGGCGCCGAGGGCTGCCCACCAGGGGCTGCTCGGTGACTTGCTCATCGATCTCTCCTTGCTCTCTGATGCGGTCGGTCCCCCGCCCGCACCGGTCATCAGGGGGTAGGACGCAGGTTGATGGTGGCTGACGCCCGGTCGAACGGCGCGTGCGCCGCGCTGAGGTCGTCGAGATCGTCGAGGAAGGCGTAGTCCGTCGCCTCGGGACTGGTCGGGGCCGTGCTTTTCCACCAGTCCTTGACGGCTGCCCAGCCGGGGGCGGCCAGGGCTCCTCCGAAGTCCCGCACCGACAGAGCGGCCACGAGGTTGGCGAAGTGCAGCCGCTGCTGCAGTGGCCAGCCCCGGAGCGTGCCCACCACAAGCCCGGCGAGGAACACGTCGCCCGCGCCTGTGGGGTCCAGCGCCTCAACGGGGACCGCGGGCGCCCAGGCCGTCTCGCCCGTCGTGCTGTCCGCCGCGAAGGCTCCGCCTGCCCCACAGGTCACCACGGGCATGGGGACCCAGTCGCGCATCGCTGCGAGTGCCGCGCCGGGGCTCGTGGTCCCGGTGTAGGCCATCGCCTCCACTGCGTTCGGGACGAACGCGTGGCAGCCCTCCAGGCGCTCGCGCAGCTCCAGGGAGTCCCACCGCTCCGAGGCGTCCCAGCCGACGTCGGCGAAGATGAGGCTGCCGCGGCCGACGGCCTCGTCCACCCACCGGGGCCGCTCCTCGCTCGCGTCCATGAATCCGACCCGGCATCGCGGCGGCTCCCCGACCAGGTCCTCCATCGGGACGGGCGCCGCGTGCGCGTGGGTGACCATGGCGCGGTCGTCGTCGAGGGCCAGGGACACGGTCACCGGGGAGTGCCAGCCGTCGAAGCGGCGGGAGTGCGAGAGGTCGATGTGCTCCTGCTCGGAGAGGACCTGCCAGCAGTAGTCGCCGTAGACGTCACCGCCGAAGGCGGCGGCGAGCGAGGTGGTCAGCCCCAGCCGTTTGCAGGCGACGGCGAGGTTGGCCACGCCGCCAGGGCTGGATCCCATGCCGTCGGTCCACACCTCGTGGCCACCGCTGGGCGCCGTGAGCATGCCGGTAAAGACGATGTCGAGGAACACCGTCCCGGTGAGGAAGATGTCGACCTCGGTCTCGACGACGTGCTCGGTGGCTGGCTGGTTCACGTAAACCTCCCCCGGCAGTTTCGCCACTGTGCGCGAAATTGGCAACAGTTGATCACATCTCCTCCCAGCTTCACGGGATTCACCGCTTTGCCCCATCCTTGTGATCGAAGTTGACTGATACTGTGCGATTCGTGCTGGCGCAGCGGCGGTATGAACAAATCCTTCAGCGCCTGCGGTCTGACGGTCCCGCGGGCGTGCGCGCCCTCGCCGACGAGCTCCGCGTCAGCGAGGCGACGGTACGCCGTGACCTTGCCCGGCTCGAACGGGACGGTCTCCTCCAACGGGTGCGCGGCGGCGCGACCGTGGGTTCCCTGGCCGAGCCGCCCTTCGAGGAGGTGGCCGGCCACGACTCCGACGACAAGGCTGCGGTTGCCGCTCGGGCGGCAGGGGTCGTCGAGGACGGGGACGTGGTCCTGCTCGACGTGGGCACGACCGTGCACTGCCTCGCCCGCCTGCTGCGAGGCCGCCCGGTCACCGTCATCACCTCGAACCTTGCTGTCTACGAAGAGCTCGTCGACGACGAGGCGGTCGAGATCGTCCTGCTCGGCGGAGTGGTACGCCGCAACTACCGCTCGCTCGTCGGCTTCCTCACCGAGCAGGCCCTGGGCCAGGTGCACGCCCGCCACCTCTTCCTCGGCACGAGCGGCATCCGGCGCGACGGCACCGTGCTCGACACGACGGTCGTGGAGGTGCCGGTGAAGCAGGCGATGATCCGGGCCGCAGACCACGTCGTGCTGCTCGCCGACCCGGCGAAGTTCCCGGGGAGCGGGCTGGCCCGCGTCTGCGGCCTGGAGGACGTCGACATGCTCGTGACCCGGCCGGACGCCGACCCGGCCACGTTGAGCTGTTTCCGAGAAGCAGGGACGGAGGTAGTGCTGACATGAGGCTCACGGTGCTCGGCGGTGGCGGCTTTCGGGTGCCGCTGATCTACCGCGCCCTGTCCACCGAGCCGGAGGGGCCGGAGGTCGAGGACCTCGTCCTCCACGACCTCGACCCCGTGCGGCTGCGTCGTATCGCGGCCGTGCTGGAGGGCCTCGCCGCTTCGCCCGCCGCGATCCGGCGGCCGCGGGTCCACCTGTCGACCGACCTGGCCGAGGCGGTCAGCGGCGCGGACTTCGTCTTCTCGGCGATCCGGGTCGGGGGCCTGGCCGGCCGCGTCTGCGACGAGCGCTCGGGGCTGGACAACGGCGTGCTCGGCCAGGAGACGACCGGCGCGGGTGGGGTGTGCTACGGACTCCGTACGGTGCCGGTCGCGGTCGACATCGCCCGCACCGTACGTCGCCACGCCCCCGGCGCCTGGCTGATCAACTTCACGAACCCCGCCGGCATGGTGACCGAGGCGATGTCTGCCGAGCTCGGTGACCGCGTCGTGGGGATCTGCGACTCCCCGGTCGGCCTGTTCCGGCGGGTCGCGCGGGCGCTCGACGTCTCGCCGCGCGACGCGTGGTTCGACTACGCGGGCCTGAACCACCTCGGCTGGCTGCGGCGGGTCGTGGTCGACGGCCGCGACGTGCTCCCCGACCTGCTCGCGGACGACACCGCTCTGGGCTCGATCGAGGAGGGTCGGCTGTTCGGGCCCGACTGGCTCAGGTCGCTGGGCGCCGTACCCAACGAGTACCTCTACTACTGGTACTTCACCGACGAGGCGGTGCGCGCGGCCAGGGCCGCCGAGGCCACCCGCGGGGAGTTCCTCCTCCGCCAGCAGGGCGCCTTCTTCGAGGCCGACCCGCAGGCCCCGGCGGAGAGCCTCGCGGCCTGGGAGCGGACCCGGCGCGAGCGGGAGGAGACCTACATGGCCGACGCCCGCGACGTGTCGGGCGCGGGCGAGCGCGGCAGCGAGGACCTGGAAGGGGGTGGCTACGACCGGGTCGCGCTGCAGCTGATGCGAGCCATCGCCCACGACCGGGCCACCACGCTCGTCCTCAACGTCCCCAACGTCACCGCGCTGGAGGGCCTCGACCA
>DASSMS010000113.1:0-4400 GCA_035688575.1 Nocardioidaceae bacterium | reverse complement strand
GGCGGTGCGCCTCCGGTCGCGGGGAGCGCGGTGTCTAGGCCAGGGGCATGGATGCCGTGGTCCCCGGTGTGGCTCCCTGGAAGCGGCCGGGCGGAAAGTTACGGTATGCGCATGTCGGTCACCAGACCTCGCGGGCCACTTCCCGCGCGTGTGTACTGGACGCGCCGCCTGCTCGTGCTCGGGGTCGCGTTCGCCCTTGTCTTCGGGATCGGCCGGCTGCTCGGCGGTGGACCGGACACCACCTCGGACCAGTCCGCCAGTCCCGCGGCCGCGACGGTCGAGTCCCCCACGGCGACCCCCACCCCGTCCGCACTCTCCACGTCGGAGGCGCAGCCGGTCGGCGAGGAGAAGGTCGCCAAGAAGGCCAAGGTCCGCACGCCGCTCCCCATGCCGTCCGGGCCCTGCCTGGACAGTGACGTGCGGGTCGTGCCGGCGATGCAGGGGAACGCCTTCGCCGGAGAGGACGTCCGACTCACCCTCGAGCTGAGCACGTTCGAGTCGCCGGCCTGCGACTGGGAGGTCTCGGCCGAGGCGATCGCGGTGAAGCTCACCTCCGGCAGCGACCGGATCTGGACCTCCCAGGAGTGCCCGAGTGCCGTGCCCGAGGAGGCGGTCGTGCTCCGGCAGCGTCAGACCACGCTGGTGGACGTCGTCTGGTCCGGACGACGCTCCGACTCCGACTGCTCGCAGCTAACCCAGTGGGCCGAGCCCGGGTACTACCACGTCTCCGCCGCCGCGATGGGGTCCGAGCCCGAGTCGCAGCAGTTCAAGCTGCTCGCGCCCGCACCTGTGACGATCACGCCCACCCCGACGCCGCGACCCGGCGAGCGGGCCGACGAGAAGGGGAGGCGCGCGGCGCAGCAGAAGTCCCGCAACGGCAATGGCGAGCGGGGTTCCGCGGAGGACTGACTGGGCTAGACGTACCGCTCGAGGATGCTCGACTCCGCGAGCCGCGACAGCCCCTCGCGCACACTCCTGGCCCGGAGCTCGCCGACGCCCTCGACGGCCTGCAGGTCCTCGATGCCGGCGGAGAGCAGCTTCTGGAGGCTCCCGAAGTGGTCCACCAGGCGGTCCACGACGGTGGCGGGCAGGCGGGGGACCTTGGCGAGCAGACGGTACCCCTTCGGGGTCACCGCGCCGTCGAGGTGCTCGCTCGTGCCGAGACCCAGCGCCCCGGCGACCGAGGCGATGTCGACCAGGTCCGAGGCACTGAGGCCCTCGAGGTCGGCCAGGATGTCCTGGGCCCTGCGGGGCCTCCGCCCATTGGGCAGGTAGTCGCGCACGACGAGCTCACGCTCGAGATCCACCCCGGTCACGAGCTCGTCGAGCTGGAGGGCAAGGAGCCGTCCGTCGCTGCCGAGCTCGAGCACGTAGTCCTCGATCTCGCGTGCGATCCGGGTCACCATCTCGAGCCGCTGGGCGACCACCGCCACGTCGCGGACGGTGACGAGGTCCTCGATCTCGAGGGCCGAGAGAGTGCTGGAGACCTCGTCGAGACGGAGTTTGTAGCGCTCGAGCGTGGCGAGCGCCTGGTTCGCACGGGAGAGGATCTGGCCGGAGTCCTCGAGCACGTAGCGGCTCTCCCCGACGTAGACCGCGATGATCTGCATCGACTGGGACACCGAGATGACGGGGAAGCCGGTCTGCCGAGCGACCCGGTCGGCCGTGCGGTGGCGGGTGCCGGTCTCCTCGCTGTAGATGGAGGGGTCGGGCATCAGGTGGACCGCGGCGCGGAGGATCCGGGTGGCCTCCCGGTCCAGGATGATCGCGCCGTCCATCTTGGCCAGCTCCCGCAGGCCGGTGGCCGTGAAGGGGACGTCGAGCGTGAAACCACCGGTGGAGATGTCCTCCACGGTCTTGTCGTTGCCGAGCACGATCAGCGCCCCGGTGCGCCCGCGAAGGACCCGCTCGAGGCCGTCACGGAGCGACGTACCCGGGGCGATGCTCGCGAGGGTCGCCCGCAGTCGGAGCGCGTCGTCCGACCGATCGGTGGATACCAAGGTGCTCCCCTGCTCATGGACCTCTGACGCGGTCAGTGTAAGGGATCAACGAGACGGCCAGGGTGCATTAATCCGACGCTCGAGGGGTGGACGGCCCGCTCGTGCCTGCAATCCGCCCCAGGAGCGAACCGGCCGGGCGCTATACCACTCCGAGCGCAGGGCGCTGAGGCGAGGCGGCGTCGGGGGCGATCAGCGGGGTGACGTCGCCCTTGCCGAGGTCGAGCACGCGCAGGGCCGAGTCGATGTCGGGGACGCTGACCACCTGCATGCCGTCGACCTTGCGCACCGACCCCCGGGAGTCGCCCGAGTCACTCGGCACGATCGCGGACCGGAACCCCAGGCGGGCGGCCTCTGCCAGTCGCTGGGGAAGGTCGCGGACCCGGCGCAGCTCACCGGCCAGGCCCAGCTCACCGATCGCGACCACGTCTGTGGGCACCTCGCGGTCCTTCCAGGCCGACGCGATCGCCACCGCGACGGCGAGGTCGCCGGCGGGCTCGGTGACCCGGGCGCCCCCGATCGTCGAGGCGAACACGTCGTGCGCGTGGAGCCTGATCCGGGCCCGCTGCTGGAGCACCGCGACGGTCATCGCGATGCGCGCGTTGTCGAGCCCCGAGGTGGTCCTCCGGGGGCGCTCGGCCGCCGAAGGGGTGACGAGAGCCTGGACCTCGGCGAGGATCGGCCGCCGGCCCTCCAGCGTCACCGCCACGCAGGTGCCGGGCACTGCCTCGTGGTGCCGGGCGACGAAGAGCCCGGTGGGGTCGGTGACCGCGACGATGCCGTCGGAGGAGAGGTCGAAGCAGCCCACCTCGTCGACCGGCCCGAAGCGGTTCTTGACCGCCCGGACCATGCGGAGCCGGGAGCTGCGCTCACCCTCGAAGTGCAGGACCACGTCCACGATGTGCTCGAGGACCCGCGGACCCGCGATGGAGCCGTCCTTGGTGACGTGGCCGACGAGGAGGGTGGCGATGTTGCGCGCCTTCGCGACCCGGATCAGCGCCGCGGAGACCTCCTTGACCTGCGTGACACCGCCGGGGACACCGTCGACGTCGGCCGCGCTGATCGTCTGCACCGAGTCCACGACGAGCAGCTGCGGCTTGACCGCGTCGATGTGGCTGAGCACGGCGCCGAGGTCGGTCTCGGCCGCGAGGTAGAGCTCGTCGTGCACGCTGTGGGTGCGGTCGGCGCGCAGCCGCACCTGGGAGGCGCTCTCCTCGCCGGTGACGTAGAGCGTCCTGGCACCGGCGCGCGCGTGCTGGGCGGCCACCTCGAGCAGGAGGGTCGACTTGCCCACGCCTGGCTCGCCCGCCAGCAGCACGGCTGCCCCGGGGACGAGCCCTCCGCCGAGCACCCGGTCGAGCTCGGGCACCCCGCTCGTGCCGGCCCGCGACTCCTCCGCGGCGACCTCGCCGATGGGCACCGCGGGCGAGGTGACCGGGCCCGCCGCCGTACGTCCTTGCGGTGCTCCGGCCTCCGCGACCGTGCCCCAGGCCTGGCACTCACCGCACCGACCGACCCACTTCGCGGTCTCCCAGCCGCAGTCGCTGCACCGGAAGGAGGGGCGGGCTCGTCCTGTCGTCCTGCTCATGGCGGGGACGCTATGCCACCGCGCCGACAAACTCGTGCAGGCCGCTCCGGGCCGCCCGCCGGCCGTGTCCGGTTGACGCGGCGATGCCCGCGGGTGATCATGCGGGGCAAGGATTGGAACGATCCAGAGTTCGTCAAGGGGTAGACGGTAAGGCGATGGCACGAGGTTCGACAGCAGGCGTTCGCCGCAGCGGTCGCGCGCCCACCTTGGCGACCGTCGCTCGTGAGGCAGGCGTCTCCCGTCAGACGGTGTCCAACGCGCTCAACAGCCCGCACCTGCTCCGGCCCGAGACGCTGGAGCGGGTGCGGCGCGCCGTCGAGTCCCTCGGGTACTCCCCGAACCGGGCCGCCCGTAACCTGCGCACCCGCTCCTCCCACCTCATCGGCCTCCGCGTGGACCGCGTCGTGGAGGGCACCGCCAACGCCACGATGGACCGGTTCCTCCACTCGCTCGTGGAGAGCTCGAAGGACGCCGGCTACCACGTGCTGCTGTTCTCGTCGGGAGTCGACGCGGGCGAGGGCGCCGAGGACGGGCGGGTCGACGAGGACCTGGCGGTCGCCGGCTACGACGACCTGCTGAGGTCCACCGCCGTGGACGCCTTCGTCATCACCGACACCTACCGGGGCAACCCACAGGCAGGCTGGCTCGAGGAGCGGGGTGCGCCGTTCGTGGCGTTCGGCCGCCCGTGGGACGAGCCCGCCGCCGCGCACCCGTGGGTCGACGTGGACGGCCGGACCGGGGTGATGCTGGCCGTCGACCACCTCGTCGACCGCGGGCACGAGCGCATCGCCTGGGTGGGCTGGCAGAAGAGCTCG
>DASSMS010000150.1:0-14005 GCA_035688575.1 Nocardioidaceae bacterium | reverse complement strand
CGACGGCGCGTCGACGCGGCGCATCCTCTGGAGCGTCCTGGTGCCGCTGGCCCGACCGGCCATCGTGACGCTGACCGTGCTGGTCTTCATGTGGACCTGGAACGAGTTCCTCATCCCGCTGGTGATGGTCGTCGACGAGGGCCTGCGCACCGCCCCGCTCGGACTGTCGAACTTCCAGGGCCAGTACACCTCCGGCACGTCCCTGCTCGCGGCCGGCGCCGTGCTCGTCGCGCTGCCGGTCGTGGTGGTCTACCTCTTCACGCAGCGGTACTTCGTCCGCGGCATGATCGAGGGCTCCGTCAAAGGCTGACGTGTGAACACGGGGGCGCTTCGACACGGACGCGTGGTGCCCCCTGCGCGCGCACCCCCGGGCCCGCTGTCCCCCCGTTCGTCTGCGTTGAGCAGCCTCCCCTGCGAACCGTCTGTCCCATCCCACCCGATCAGACTTTCGAGGAGCTCCATGCCTGTCCACCCACTAGGCCGCCGGCCCCTGGCACTCGGCGCCACGTTGTGCATCACCACCGCCCTCGGACTCACCAGTGCCGGCGCGCTGTCCGCGTCCGCACAGGTCGGTCCGGCCACCACCGCCCCGGTCGTGCTTACCGACAAGCCCGGCCAAGACGGCTCGGCGGCCGATCTCGATGTCCTCTTCATCGGGGCACACCCCGACGACGAAGCCTCCCGGCTGTCCACCTATGGGCGGTGGAACGAGGAATACGGCGTCGAGACCGGCGTCGTCACTATCACCCGCGGAGAAGGAGGCGGCAACGCCGTCGGGCCGGAGGAGGGCCCTGCCCTCGGCCTCATCCGCGAGGCCGAGGAGCGTCGTGCCGTCTCCCGCGCCGGTGTCACCGACGTCTACAACCTCGACGAGGTCGACTTCTACTACACCGTCAGCGCTCCGCTCACCGGTGAGGTCTGGGGTGAGCAGGACACGCTCGACGAGGTGGTCCGCGTGATCCGGTCCACCCGGCCCGAGGTGATCGTGACCATGGACCCGGCGCCGTCCCCGGGCAACCACGGCAACCACCAATACTCCGCACTCATGGCGCTGCAGGCGTACGACGCAGCGGCGGACCCCGCCCGGTTCCCCGGCCAGATCACCCAGGAGGGCCTCGAGCCCTGGAGCGTCGACAAGATCTTCCTCAACAACGCCCGCGGAAGCGCGGCCGGGACAGGACCCGACTGCCCGACCCGGTTCGAGCCCGTCCGGCCGACGCAGAACATCTACGGTGTCTGGGCCGGCGAGGAGTCCGAGCGCCACGGCGGCAGGACCTGGGCGCAGGTCGAGCGGGAGGCACAACGCGAGTACGCCTCTCAGGGCTGGTCGGTGTTCCCCGACGTACCCGCTGACGGCAGCCGCATCGGATGCGACTTCCTTGTGCAGGTCGACTCCCGGGTGCCCTACACGCGCGGCGACCTGACGAGCGAAGCGGCCGACCCGGCGACGATGCTGGAAGGAGCGCTGCTGCCCGAGCCGGGCGGTCTGCCGCTCGGGACCGGGCTCGAGACGAAGGTCTCCTCGTTCGCGGTGCAGCCCGGTGGGACGACGCAGGTCACGGTGAAGGTCACGGCCCCGGAGGACCAGCCGCTGCGTGAGGTGCGGCTCGGCCTTCGAGCACCCGACGGCTGGTCGGTCGACGAGCCGGTCGGTGTCGGGCAGGTCCCGCCGGGACGGACCGAGACCCGCACGTTCGAGGTCCGGGTCGCAGAAGACGCGGCGACCAACGCGAGGCACCTCGTCTCCGTCTTCGCGCAGAGCCCAGGCGGCGAGGGCTACAGCGACGTCGAGGTCGAGGTCGTGCCCTCGGTCCGCGGCCAGCAGGAGCCCCTGACCCGTGTCAGCACCTTCCAGCAGTGGGCGGAGCAGAACGGCTATCCACAGATGGAGGGCTTCGTGAAGCCGGTCCTCACCCTCCCGTCGGGAGGCGAGCGTGAGGTCGAGGTCGTGCTCGAGAACTTCTCCGACACCATCCAGCACGGCGAGGTGAGCATCGACCTGCCCGCCGGGTTCAGCGCCGAGCCGGCCACGCAGGCGTATGCCGGGCTCCCGCCCGGTGAGTCGAGGACGGTGACGTTTACCGTCACCAACGTCGACGGCACCCTCCCGACGTCCAACCAGGGCGGCACGAACGGCGACTACGACTACGCCGTCACCACGACCGACGCCTCGGGTGCCGCCAGCACGACGCACCCTGCCCTGGAGCTGGTACCCAGCGCGGAGGTCCTCGAGACGGACGGCTCCCCCCAGGTAGACGGCACGGTCTCGCAGGGTGAGTACCCCGGTGACCCGATCGACCTCAGTCGACGCTGGGAGGGAGCCGCGTGCGAGTCGCCCGTGGACTGCTCCGCCCAGGGGTGGCTCACCCGGCACGGTGACGACCTGTTCGTCGCCGTGGAGGTGACCGACGACGTCCTCGGAGCGAGGCTCGCCCGGTCGGACTGCAAGCGGCACTGGAGGACCGACTCGGTAGAGATCGCGATCGACCCGACCGGAGACTCCGAGAACACCTCGACGACGTTCAAGACCGCGGTGCTCCCCGTCACCGCGGAGTCCGACGACCCGTGCTATCTGCGGGACGCGGACAACCACCAGGGCCCGGGCGAGAAGACCGCGCCAGGGTTGGAGGTCGCCTCCTCGGTGGCAGACGCCTACGACGGCTACGTCGTCGAGGTCCGGATCCCGGCGGAGGAGCTTCCCGGCACCGTCGACCCGGACCACATGGGCCTCAACGTGTTCGTCTACGACTCGGACACCCAGGACAAGACCGGCCAGACCCGGATCGGCTGGTCCACCTGGGGTGGGGTCCAGGGTGACCCCTACCGCTGGGGCGTGGCCTCGCTCCCCGGTTGGCAGCCGCCCACGGTGCCGGCAGAGCCGCCGGTGATCCCCGACGTGGCTCTGAAGAGCGTTGACTCACCCCAGTCGATCGCCCAGGCGGTGCGAACCGGGGTGGCTCTGGCCGGCGAGCCGGCCGCCGACCCGGGCTCCACGGCCTGGCTGTCCGGCCCCGCTCGGCTGCGTGACGGTCACGTAGAGGCGCCTGTCCGGATCTCCGGAACCGGTTTGGCGCACCTCTTCGTGTGGCGCGAGGGGGACGGGGTGCTCGCCTCCGAGACCACGGCGTTGGAACCCGGCACTCGCTGGGTACGGGTTCCGATGGGTGGCGCCGACCCGCGAGGAGCGCGATTGTTGATGGCCTACGAGGCCGACAGCGGCGGCACGACGAGCTCGGGGCGGACCATCCGGTGAGCCCGGCCCCGACCTGCGCGGTGCACCGCGCAGGTCGGGGCGCAACCCGGAATGGAAAGATCACGGACATGAGCGAACTGGCAGAGGTCACGATCCAGGACAACCCGGAGCGCAGCCGCTACGAGGCTTCGACCGAGTCCGGCGTCGTGGCCGGCTTCGCGGAGTACCGCGACATCGGCGGCGTGCGCGTCTTCAGGCACACCGAGGTCGACGACGCCTTCGAGGGGCAGGGGATCGGCTCGACCCTCGCCCGCGGCGCCCTCGAGGACGTGCGCGAGCGCGGGATGCGCATCCGGGTGAAGTGCCCCTTCATCCGCAAGTTCGTCGAGGAGCACCCGGAGTACGCCGAGCTCCAGTCCTGAGCCATCGGCGCAGGGTCAGCCCAGGCTCAGCACCGACTTCCCGGTGGCCCGCCGCTCGGCCATGTCGGTGAGCGCCCGCCGGACGTCCTCGAGCGGGTACGTCGTGCCGACCGGCGGTTTCACGGCGCCGGACTCCATCATCGGCAGCAGCTCCTCCCACTGCTTGCGCATGAACCCGGGACGCACCATGGCGTAGGCGCCCCAGCCCACGCCGCGGACGTCGATGTTGTTCAGCAGCAGCCGGTTGACCTTCACCTCCGGGATCGCGCCGGCGGTGAAGCCGACAACCAGCACCCGGCCCAGCGGTGCGAGCGAGCGCAGCGAGTCCGTCATGAGGTCCCCGCCCACGACGTCGACCACGACATCGACCCCGCGACCGTCCGTGAGCTCCTTGACCGCGGCGAGGAAGCCCTCGACGAGGACGGCCTCGTCCGCGCCTGCCGCTCTGGCCACCTGCGCCTTCTCCTCGGTGGATACCACGGCGATCACCCGGGCGCCGTACCCCTTGGCGACCTGGATCGTGGCGGTCCCGACACCACCGGCCGCACCGTGCACGAGGACGGTCTCGCCCTCCTGCAGCCCGCCGCGGGTGGCGAGGGCGAACTGGGCGGTGAGGTAGTTCATCGGCAGCGCCGCGCCCTGTTCGAACGTCATGGCATCGGGCAGCGGGAAGACGCTCTCCGGATCGAGGGCCACGACGTCCGCACCCCCGCCGTACGGAAGCACGCAGGCGACCCGGTCGCCGGCAGCGAACCCGGAGGACTCGGGCGCGGAGCGCACCACGCCGGCGAAGTCCACACCGAGCTGGAAGGGCGGCTCGGGCTTGCGCTGGTACTGCCCGGCCGAGAGGAGCAGGTCGGGGAAGCTCACGCCCACGGCGCGCACGTCGACGAGGACCTGGCCCTCGGAGGCGGTGGGCTCGGGCACGTCGACGACGTCGACACCCGAGGGACCTTCGAGCCGGACTACCTGGACAGCGCGCATGGAAGCTCCTCAGCAGATCGGGGTACCCGAGTATGTCGCGGTGGCGCCCGCCGGCCCCCGGGCCCCCCACATCGCGGGACGTCATACACCCCGGTCGTCATAGCGACCAGAACGTATGACGTTGCCCGGGACGTCATACACCCCGGTCGTCATAGCGACCAGAAGGTATGACGTTGCGCGGAGGTCAGCTGCCGACGAGCGGCGGGGTCGGCTCGGGGCCGGTCACCAGGCGCCCGAACTGCGGCGGCCGGCAGACCCGGCACGGAGCCAGCCCGCTGCTGCGGACGTCCTCGAGAGGTACGACGCGAGCCTCCTCCCGTGCCTCGGGCAGGCCGCAGTCGATCTGGTGGTACGACGTCGTGCCGGCCACGACGTACCCTCCGAGACCGGAAATGCCCTGGCCGGCACCGGCCGCCAGGCCCTGACGCTCCACCGCCTCTGCCAGCCGGGCGAGCACCTCCTCGAGCCGCGCCCGGTCGGCCCGCTGGTTCTGGACGACGATCATCGCCGCACCGATGACGACCACGGCGAGGCCCGCGATGCCTCCGGAGACGAGGTACGGGAACTGGGCCGGGACGTAGTTGGTGCTCGCGGCGCCGTTCCACCCGAAGAAGATGACGACGAAGCCGAGGAGGCACAGCCCGACGCCGAGCTGGCCACCGAGTCGGCCGAGGTTGTTGTGCATGACGGACTCCTATGCCCCGAGGTAGGCCTCGCGCAGGTTGACGTCTCGGATCTCCTGGCCCACGGCGGTGTGCACCAGGGTTCCCTTCTCCATGATCAGCGCCCGGTCCGCGAACGGCAGGGCGCCGGCGTTCTGCTCCACCATCAGCACCGTCGTGCCGTCGGCCTTGATCCGCGAGGTGACCTCCCAGACCGTGCGAGCGACCGTGGGGCTAAGGCCCAGGGACGCCTCGTCGACGAGAAGCAGCCTCGGCCTCGACATGAGCGCTCGCCCGATCGCGAGCATCTGCTGCTCACCACCGGAGAGAGTGCCGGCGAGCTGGTCCTCGCGCTCGGCGAGGCGCGGGAAGTAGTCGAGCACCTGCTCGAGCTGCCCACGGACGAGCTTCGGGTTGCGCCGCCGGCTCCACGCCCCGAGGCGGAGGTTCTGCCGCACGGTGAGCCGCGGGAAGACCCGGCGTCCCTCGGGACACAGGGCGATGCCGGAACGCACCCGCGACGAGGGCGGCTTGCGGCCGAGCGCCTTGCCGTCGAAGGTGACCGTCCCGGCCTGGGGCTTGAGCAGTCCGGCCACGGTGCTGACCGTGGTGGTCTTCCCGGCGCCGTTGAGGCCGAGCAGGACGCAGACCTCGCCCTCCTCCACGACGAAGTCGATGCCGTGCAGCACCGGGTGGGCGCCGTAGCCGACCACGAGGTCGCTGATCTCGAGCAGTGCCATCTCAGCCCCGTCCTCCGCTGCCGGCGGCCACGACCGGCTCGATCACGGCGGTGTCGTCCGGGCCGGGAGCAGCGTCCTCGCCCATGTAGGCGCGGACCACCTCGGGGTGGTGGCGGACCACGTCCGGGTGGCCCTCGGCGAGCACCTCGCCGAAGTTGAGGCAGTACACGTAGTCCGAGACTCGGGTCACCAGCGGCACGTGGTGGTCGATCATCACGATCGTCAGCCCGAACTCCTTGCGCAGGGTCAGCAGCGTGTCGCCGAGCTCGTGTGCCTCCTCCGGACCCATCCCGGACCCCGGCTCGTCGAGCAGCAACAGGTCGGGGTCGGTCGCCAGCACGGCGGCGATCTCGACTCGCTTGAGCACGCCGTAGGGCAGGTCGGCGACCCTCTCGTGCCTCACGTGGTCGAGGTTGAGCAGGCCGAGGATCTGGTCGCCGCGCTCGCGCACCCGCCGCTCCTCGGCGAAGCTGGCCGGGCTGCCGGCGATGCCGAGCCAGGGGTCGTAGTCGACCTGAAGGTGCTGGGCGGTCATCAGGTTCTCCAGGACCGTGGTGCCCTTGACCAGCCCGACGTTCTGGAAGGTACGGCCGATGCCGAGGGCGGTGCGCTGGTGGACGGGCATCCTGGAGATGTCGCGGCCGCGGTAGCGGACCCGCCCGTGCGTCGGCTGGTAGAAGCCGGTGACGCAGTTGAACAGCGTGGTCTTGCCGGCCCCGTTGGGCCCGATGATGCCCACGATCTCCCACTCGCCCGCCCGAAGGCTCACCTCCCGGAGCGCCTTCACACCACCGAAGTGGATGCTGACCGCGTCGACCTCAAGCACGGACATCGTTCACCTCCACCTCGGTCACCGCGCCGGCGTGCCGGTCGAAGCGGTGGCCGGTCAGCCACAGCCGGATCGGCGCGACCTGCTGGCCGATCCCGCCGGGGTACTTCGTGATCGTCAGCAGGAGCAGCAGCGGGCCGACGATGAGGCCGACGAACTCGAGGGGGAGGCCCACCGTGCCCTGCAGGACCTCACCGATCGACCAGTCCGCAAGACCGAACGGCTCCAGCAGGAAGTGGCAGAGCCTCTCGATCATCTCGATGAGCAGCTTCTCCTCGAGGAGTGCGAAGAACGCCGACCCGATCACCACACCGACCCGGTCGCGCAGACCACCCACGACGGTCATCAGGATGAAGAGCAGCGCGAGCCGGAAGTCGAAGCTGCTCCCGACGATCACCTCGTCGTGGTGAGCCATGAGCGATCCTGCGATGCCGGCGAAGATCCCGGACAGCGCGAACGCGAGCAGGATGTAGGCCTTGACGTTGATGCCGTACGACGACGCGACCCGGGGGTTCTCGCGCAGCGCGGCGAGCGCCCGCCCGCCCCTCGAACGGGTCAGCCGCCAGTCGAGCCAGAGCACGAGCGCCAGGAACCCCAGGCACAGGTAGTAGTACGCGTAGCCGCTCTCGAAGCCCACCGGCCGCGGCGCCGGCTTGCCTCCCTCACCGCCGGTCAGCGCGGCGATGCCGAAAAGGGTCTCCTCGGCGAAGGTGCCGTAGGCCAGGGTGACCAGCGCGAAGTAGAGCCCGGACAGGCGCAGCGAGATCGCGCCGAGGAGGGTCGCCTGGATCGCTCCGAACCCGGCGGCCACGGCGACCGCGAGCCAGAAGCTGAGCTGGAGGTTCGTGACGATGTAGGCCGAGGTGAAGGCACCGAGTCCCACGAAGGCCTGGTGGCCCAGGGAGATCTGGCCGGCGTAGCCGAGCAGGACGTTGAGGGAGAGCCCACCGATCGCGTAGATCACCGCGAGGGAGATGACGTCGATGTCGGCGACCCCGACCTCGAAGGGCGAGAGCCGGTTCACCGGGAGGGCGAGCACCATCCAGGCGAGGAACACCCATACGACGCCGCGCCCGAGCCAGCCGCCGCGGGTCGGCCGGAACTCCTCCTCGAGGTCCTCGTGCCCGTCGTCGTCGGGCGGCTCGGGGGAGTCGAGCCCGGGGTCGACCGCGGGGATGATCGTGGTGTCGTCCGTCGCGACCGGGCCGCCCTCGGCGTGCCGGCCCGGGACGGCGGGGATCCAGCGGGTCTCGTCGGTCGCGGTCATGCGGTCGCCGCCCTTCCGACGAAGATGCCCTGCGGGCGCAGGAGGAGGACACCGAGCAGGAAGACGAAGAGCATCATGGCCCGCGCACCCGGCACGGCCATGAGCATCGTGAGGGTCCCGAGCTGCTCGACGATCCCGACGGCGAGACCGCCGAGCACGGCGCCGGGCATGCTCCTCATCCCCGCGAGGACCGCGGCCATGAAGCCCGGCAGCAATGCGCGCCCGGCCCCGAACGTGAGGAACCCGGCGGTGAAGGTGGTGTAGGGGCCCGAGAGGATCCCGGCGAGTGCGCCCAGCAGGGCCGCGATGCCCCAGGTGAGCATGGAGACCCGGCGGACGCTGATCCCGACGAGCTCCGAGGCGACCGGCTCCTGCTGCGCGGCCTGGATGGCGAGTCCCGACGGGGAGCGGAAGAACAGGGCCAGGGCGACCGACGCGACGGCGAGCACGCCGAGCGTGACCAGCTGCTGCACGGTCACCGAGGCGCCGATGAGCGGGATCGTGAAGAACCCCTCGTGGATCTTCGGCATGGTCATGATCGGGGTTTCGTTGAAGCGCCAGAACTGGAACCCGACCGCGGCGAGCGCCACCCCCGCCGTACCGACCAGCACCGTCACCCGGGAGGCGTTACGCAGGGGGTGGACCACGAGCCGCTCGGTGAGCAGTCCCATCGCCAGGGAGACCCCGAGGCCGAAGAGGATGCCGGCCGGGTAGCTCCAGCCCCAGAGCACGACGGCGGAGTAGGCACCGAAGAGCCCGACCGTCCCGAACTCCGCCTGCGCGAAGTTGAACACCCCGGACGCGCGGTGCACGAGCACGATGCCGAGGGCCACCAGGGCGTAGACGCTGCCCTGGAGGATGCCCGCGACGACCGCGATGCCGAGCTCGGTGAGGAGCTGGGGGAACGAGGTCATGGCCGTTCGCTCACCCGGACCGTGCGGTACTGCCGCGAGCCGCAGTCGGCTTCGAGAAGGTGCATCGCCGTGCCACCGAAGCGCGAGGAGAAGTTCGTCACCGGGTAGACGCCGGTGGTGAAGGCCTTGGTCCTCGCGATCGTGCTCATGAACGACTCACGCGAGAGCTGCTTCCCGGTGGCCTGCAGCATCTGCCCGACCAGCTTCTCCAGGCCCCAGACCGCGATCGCGAGGTCGTCGGGCTCGGCGTTGTTCTTCTGTCGGTACGCCGGACGGAAGGTCGGGTCCATCTGGTCGATCCTGTCCAGGCCCGGGAACGGAGAGTAGAACAGCGCGCCGTCGATCGTCGGGCAGCCTGCCGTCGCGACGATGTTCAAGCCGTTGGTCAGGCCCGGCCCGACGAAGGTGACCTGACAGGTCATCGACTTGCTGACGTTGATCAGGCCGCTCGGGCTCGCGTTCCACACCACGGCCTTGGCGCCGCTGTTGCAGATCTGGGTCGCGATGGCGGGGGCGTCGACGTCGGTCTTCTTCGGGATCCGCCGGGAGAGCGCGACGTTGCTGCCCGCGACCTTCTTGATCGCCGAGTCCACGCTCGCGTGGTAGTTGTTCAGGCTGTCGTTGTCCGCGGTGATCACCGCGACCTTCTGCCCCTTGAACTGCGACGCGACCACCCTGGCGATCAGCGGGACCTGCTGTTCATAGGTCAGGGAGGCCGCGAAGTACGTCGAGACCGAACCGAGCGCACCCAGGCCCGGGCGGGTTTCGTGGACGCCCGCGGACAGGTAGGGCACCCCCATCCCCGCGGCGTAGCGCGCGCACGCGTCGATCTGGTCGGCACCACCGCCGCCCACCAGCATGAAGACCTTCTGCTGCTCGGCCATCTCCTTGCACACGGACCGGGCGCTGTTGGGGTCGAACCGGTCGTCGCGGAAGACGATCTCGAGCTTGCGGCCGTGGATGCCGCCCTTGCGGTTGATGTAGTCGGCGTAGACGCCGATGCCGCGCTCGAAGGACTGCTGGGGGAACGCCGCGGCGCCGGTCACGGGCGCGTGCACGCCGATCTTGATCGTGGTGGCGGTGACTCCCGTGGTGTCGCCGCCGCCCCGCGGAGCGGTCGGCGCTCCCGGTGCGGTCGAGCCGCCACCACCGCCTGCGGCGCCGGCGCCTCCGGAAGTGCCCGCGGCAGCTCCGTCGCCCGTCGTACCGGGGGCCGAGCCGCCTGCGCCTCCAGCCGCCAGCCCGCCCGCGTCGCCGGCCGTGCCGGGCGCTCCCGCGAGCCCGTCGCCCGCGGCCGTGCCGGCGTCCATTCCTCCGGCGGCACCCGGCACGCCCACGGCCATCTCCGCCACTCCTGGCTTCTGGCCGCACCCGGCTGTGAGGAGGGCAGCCGTCGTGAGAGCGGCCACCAGGGCACGGACTCGCATGCTGCGCATCAGCTCCTGCCTCTCGTGGTCATGGCGGCGCCCACGGTCCGCAACCGGTCTAGTGCCCGGCTGACCCCGTGCCGCGCGGGCCCGGCCGCGGGCTGCGCGTCGGGGCCGAGCGCGAGCATCACCAGGTAGCCGAGGGCCAGGGCGAGAACGAGAAGGGCGTAGCCGCCGGCGGGGATGCCGGAGTACCACGCGGGCGCCGCCACCGGCGACGAGGCCGGGACGGTCGCCGCGGTGGCGACGGGAGCCACGGTCGGGTCTGCGGCCTCCGCCGCGCTTGCCTCCGGGGTGCCCAGCGGGCCCGCTGCGCCCGTGCCGCTGTCGGCGAGCGACCCTGAGAGGGAGGAGCCGGACGACCCGGCGCTCCCGGACGCACCGGCTCCGCTCGCGCCGCCCGACGACGCGCCGGCCGTCGGTGGGAACGCCGGCGCTGTCGCGGCGTCGTCGACGACGAAGGCGAAGCCGATGCCCTTCTTCGCCGGGCCGTCGAAGGCGACCTGGAAGCTCTCTGGCCCCTCGGTGCCCTCGACCAGCGCCACCGAGGTCGAGCCCCGGTAGCCCTCGGCGGTCCACAGTGCGGCAACGGCCGTGAGGTCGAACTTCCACAGGCCCGTCCTGGCATCGCGCTCACCGGCGGCACTGGCGAGGTCGCAGTCGTAGGCCGGCCGGGCCTTCCACGCCGCGGACGCGCCGTCGGCCCAGAACGTCTCGGTCACCGGGCACGCGAGGATCTTCGCGGCCTCTGCGTTGACCGTCGCACCGGCGTCGGCGTTCTCGCGGAGGACGAGCACCGCGGACTCGACGAAGCCGCCCGGCTCTCCTGCGAGCCTGAACTCGAGAGCCGTGAACTTCTCGGGCTCGCCTCCCGCAGCGGAGACGGGGAGCGTGCCTTTGGGCACGTTGGGCGGGTTCGGCTGCGGTGGTGCCACCACGGTCTCGTCGAGCGGCGTCTCGTTCGCGGCCCACCACCAGCCGGTCTTGACGAGCTCGGCGCCCTCGGCCGTGCCCGGACGGACACCGCCGTTGCCGGCAGCCGTGGTGAGCAGGGCGAGAAGAAGGGAACCGGCCACCGCCGCTGTTGTTCTGAGAGCGGACATGCCTCTCCTGGCAAACCTCAGGGGTCCGACCGAGCCGGACCCGGTGTGACGTGCTTCACCCACCCTCGGCACGACAAACGAGGGAGGTCGCGGCGGGTTACGTCCTGGCGCGGCGGTGGTCTACCGCGGCGGGTGGGTTTGTCAGCGCGGCCGGACCAGCGCGGCGAGCTCGAAGTGCATGGGGTCGGTGTAGGTCCAGTCGCCGCCCCAGGCGAAGCCCCAGCTCTTGAAGATGTCCACGACACGGGGGTCGATGTCGCCGGTCGAGCCGCGGAGGTTGCCCTGGACGTTGAGGTCGACCGCGATGCCCCAGGTATGGAGGGAGAGGCCCTTCGCCGGGTCGTTGGCGATGAACCGCGGGGCGTAGCAGCCGCCGAAGTCCCCCGGGTCGACACGGTCCTCAAGGCCGCTGTCCACGACCTCCTGCAGCGCGCCGCGCAGCTGGGGAAGCATCACGCGGTGGCACGTGACCTCGCCAAGGATCGGCACCGTCTCGGTGCGCAGGTTCGCCGCCGTCCAAGCCGGATCCGGCTGGACCGTCCCGTCCGCGAAGTACCGGTAGCGGAACGACCCGACCGCCTCCGCGACCGAGCCGCCGGTCAGGAACGCGGTCTGCCGTCCCTGGGCGGGCAGCGTCTCCGTCAGCGGGGAGACCGTCACCTGCCGGCCGAGCCTGCGCCCCAGCGCCTCGGCGACCGTGGCCGGGTCGGCTTCGTCGGTGGAGACGAGCACGGCGTTGGCCGGGACCATGCCTAGCTGCCGGCCGCGGAGATGATTCACGACCGCGTCGATCTTGGGTGCCATCGACGCCTGCGCACCCACCCTCAGCGTCAGGGCGCCCCGGGCGTTGCCGAGCGTCAGGTCGCCGCCCAGCCGCTGGCCGAGGTCCTCGGCCAGTTCGGGGGTCATCGCGAGGTCTCCCTCGGCGACGCGCTGCCAGACCGCGTCGGCCCTGGCTGTCACCGCCGGGGTGAAGCGCCGGTACGTCGAGGGGTCGACCGCGGCCACGGTCACCGTCCGGCCGTCGAGGGGGGCCGCCGCCACTGCCAGGGACACGCTCGCGTCCACGCCGCGGGTGGTCGCGATGCGGCGCTGCACCGGCGGGGACAGGGTGCCGCGGCCGACGACGACGAGGTCGGCGGACTCGACCCGACCGGCCAGGGGAGCCGGGTCTTCCACCGCGACGCCAGGGTCCCCGGCCGGGTCGCCCGGTCCGGCGAGCACAGGGACCTCCGCACCGGCCGGGACCGTCTGGACGGTGCCGGCGCCGGGAAGGGCGCACCCTGCGGCCGTCGTACCGAAGGCCAGACAGAGCGCCACAGCGACCAGGCGCCTGCGCGCGGTGCAGTGCATGCGACTCCTCCCCGGGGTTCTGTGGGGACAACGACCCGGCCAGAGTCTCGTCACGCCGGACGGTCGGGCAGGCCCGGGTCGAGGCCTTCGCGGACCCATCCTCACGGCCGTCTGTGCCGAACGTCGGGTATGTCCAGGATCCCGCCGACCAGCTCGCGTCCGCCCGGCCCCAAGAGGCGCAGCTCGCTCTCACACCGCCTGGCCGGCGGGCTCGCCGGCCTTCTGGCGGGGGCGGCCGGCGTGGCCGCGGCCGAGGCCGTGACCGCGGCGCTGGAGGGGGTCAGCTCACCTCTGTTCGCGGTGGCCAACCGCGCGGTCGACGCTGCCCCGCGGCCGGTGAAGGAGTGGGCGATCGAGACCTTCGGGGCTGCGGACAAGGCAGTCCTCGTCGGGGGCGTGGTTGCGACGGTCGCGATACTCGCGTTCCTCGCGGGCGCCGTCGGCGCGGTCCGACCCGGTCCGGCCGTCACCGCGTTCGTCGGGCTGAGCGCGGTCGCCGCCGCCGCTGTGACCACCGACCGGGCGGCGACCGCCTCCCCTGCGCTCCGGCTCGTCCCCGTGGTCGCGCTGGTCGTGACGGGGCTGGCGGGGCTGCTGCTCCTCCTGCGGACGCTCCGCCCGGACCCAGCCCCCACGGTCGAGGGGCACGCACCCACTGGACCGGTGCTCGAGCCCGGCTCGGTCGAGACCCTCGAGCTCGGCAAGCCGCGCCTGCTGCTCCCGCGCCACGTGCCCGGTGACGACCTGCCGGTGGAGTTCGACCGTCGCGCGTTCCTCAAGGCGGCGGCGGTGGTCGGGGCGGTCGCCGCGGCGGGGGGCGTGAGCAGCCGGGTGCTCGGCGGTCCCGCGGCCGCGGCGTCGAGGCTCGGGGTGAGCGTCCCGGTTCCCGACGCAGCGGCTCCCGCGCTCACGGAGGGCATGATGCTCGACGTCCCGGGCATCACGCCGTACCTGACCTCGAACCGCGAGTTCTACCGGGTGGACACCGCACTGCGGGTCCCGGACGTACCGGTCGACACCTGGCGGCTACGTGTGCACGGGCTCGTCGACCGCGAGCTCGACCTGTCCTTCGAGGACCTGCTGTCCCGCCGGCTCGTTGAACGACGCATCA
>DASSMS010000011.1:0-19854 GCA_035688575.1 Nocardioidaceae bacterium | reverse complement strand
ATAATTCAGGACATGGAAGAGAGCTCCTTTTGGAGCTCTGCGCGAAGGTCGTCGTGCTGCGGCCCGAGAACAGTATGGGGGAGTGGGGCACGCCAGCGCTCGATCGGGTGCAAGGCTACCGGACGCCAGAGGTGGTCCGGTCCCTCCCACTCGTACCTCGGCCACACGTGTGCGTGGAGGAAGGCATCGTGGTTGCCCTGGATCTCCA
Organism: Nocardioidaceae bacterium; assembly: GCA_035688575.1. Taxonomy (GTDB): domain Bacteria; phylum Actinomycetota; class Actinomycetes; order Propionibacteriales; family Nocardioidaceae; genus Nocardioides_C. Next base: position 19,646 of record DASSMS010000011.1, on the reverse strand, counting down.
GGTTGATCCGGCGGAACTCCGGGTCCCGGCGCGTGCAGACGTTCTGCACTGCCTCCGCGAGCGTCTCTGCGCCGGCCAGGAAGGCGAGCCGACGTTCGCGCGGCAGGTCGGTCAGACGGTCGGCTCCCGGCGTGTCCGTGATGAAGACGCAGTAGCCGGGCAGGAACTGGATGTCGCCCATCACAGCGAACCCGGCATCGAGGCGTGCCAGCACTGTCGGGTTCTCTCCGCGCAGCGCCGCGCGCACGCGGTCTGTCTTCCATTCGTCGCTCATGAGCCGACATTGTGGCTGCCTATGTCGAGGCAACCAGTGGCGCCCGCTGTCGCGCAGGGCTCGGCAGGTTTCCCTTCCGGACGGCGTGGCAGGATGCGGAGCATGCGCGTAACCACGATTCACGGCACCAGAGACATCCGACTCGAAGACCGTCCGGTCCCGACGATCGACTCTCCTACGGACGCGATCGTCAGGGTCGTCGCTGCCTGTGTCTGCGGCTCGGACCTGTGGCCCTACCGCGGAGAGAACGAGATCACTGCGGGAGACCCGATCGGTCACGAGATGGTCGGCGTCGTGGAGGAGGTCGGCTCGCAGGTCAGATCCTTCAAGCCGGGCGACTTCGTCATCGCGCCCTTCTGCCACTGCGACAACACCTGTCCGCACTGCCAGGTCGGCATGACGTCGGGCTGCCAGAACCTCGGGTTCACGCAGGGCGGTCAGGCCGAGTTCGCCAAGGTGTACCAGGCCGAGGGCAGCCTCGTGAAGACCGACGGGATGCCCGATGCGTCGCTGATCCCGTCTCTCCTCACGCTGACCGACGTGATGGCCACCGGGTGGCACGCCGCCGTCGCCTCGCAGGTGCGCCCTGGGTCGACGGCTGTCGTCGTGGGCGACGGTGCCGTGGGACTCTGCGGCGCGCTCGCTGCTTCCCAGCTCGGTGCGGAGCGGGTGATCGTGATGTCACGCCACGAGCCGCGCCAGAAGCTGGCCATGGAGTTCGGCGCGACGGAGCTCGTCGAGGAGCGCGGTGAGGAAGGCGAGGAGCGCATCCTCGACCTGACCGACGGTGTCGGTGCAGACTCGGTCCTCGAGTGCGTTGGCACGGACCAGTCCATGAAGACCGCATTCAAGATCGCCCGTCCGGGGTCCACCGTAGGGTTCGTCGGGGTGCCGCACGGCGTGAAGCTTCCGGTGCACCGGATGTTCGCCCACAACGTCGGCCTCGCTGGGGGAATGGCACCCGTGCGTGCCTACCTGCCCGACCTGCTGGAGCGGACTCTCTCGGGGACGATCGAGCCCGGCAAGGTCTTCGACATGACTCTTCCTCTCGACGACGTGGCCGAGGGGTACCGCGCCATGGACGAGCGCCGGGCGATCAAGGTGCTCCTCGAGCCCTGAGCGTTATGTCAACCTCGACCGTGCGCCGACTGAGCACGACGAGGGGACCGCGATGACGATCAAGGCAGCGGTGTTCGACGTCGGAGGAGTGCTGGAGCGGGTTGACGACGACGCCTGGCCGGAGGTCTGGATCGGCCGCTGGGAGCGGCGCCTGAACCTGCCGGCCGGTCATGTCCGGAGGTCGGTCGCCGAGCGCGAACCGGTGGGTGACCTTGTGACGGGCGGCATCTCCGAGGCGCAGCTGCGCGCCATGTACGCCCGGGCGCTCGGCCTCGACGACCGCCAGGCCGCCCAGATGATGAACGAGCTGTGGGACGCGTACTGCGGTGAGCTCGACGTGGAGCTGCGTGACTTCGCGGCCGGCCTCCGCCCGACGTACCGGACAGCGATCCTGAGCAACTCCGCGGACGGGGCTCGTCGCGAGGAGCAGCGACGGTACGGGCTCGCGGATCTCGTGGACACTGTCATCTACTCGCACGAGGTCGGTCTCGCCAAGCCGGATCCCGCCGTGTTCCGGCTCACCGAGAAGCGGCTCGGCGTCGAAGCCAACGAGATCGTCTTCCTCGACGACCGGCTGGGACACGTCGTGGCGGCGCGTAACCTTGGCTGGCACGCAGTCCACCACCGCAGCACGCCCGAGTCGATCCGTGCAGTCGCCGTGCTGCTTGCACAGCAGTGACCAGGCCTACGCCGTCGTGGTGCCGCGAGGCGTCCGCGCATGAGCAGTCTCGCTCGGGGGTGTCTCCTGCTGGTCCGCCCGGTCGAGGAGCAGGCCGTACACGGGGGAGCGAGCCGCGGCCGCGCGCACGCTCGCGGCCGTCGCCGACAGGTAGCCCTGAGACGTCGACAGCGACCGGTGGCCGAGAAAGTCCATCAGCTCGACCGCGGTGGCACCACGCTCCACGAGTCGGGTCGCCGCTGTATGGCGAAGCGCGTGCACGAGCGCACCGCGGGCCCGCGACGCGTTGACGCCGGCGTCCCGGTAGACCAGCTCCACGAGGTACTGCAGGGCTCCGATCTGCATACGCTCGCCGGTGCGGTCCACGAACAGCGGGTCGGTCTTGCGCCACCAGGCCCACGGGTCCTCAGGTGTGCTGACGCCGCGTTGGCGAGCATTCTGGGGGAACCGTTCCCGCCGGCTGTCCAGGTAGGTCGCCAGGATCTCGAGCAGAGCCGGCTCGATCGGGATGGACCGCTCGGCTTCGCCCTTGCCGAGAACCCGGACCCGCTCGTTCCCGAGCGCACGAGTGACGTCGCCGATGTCCACGGCGAGAAGCTCTGCGGCTCTTACACCGGTGACCATGGCGGTGAGGACCACGGCGGCGTCGAGCTCGGGCCACGGGTCGCGACGACGGACCGAACTGTCGGTGAGGACGCGCACGATCCTGGCGGCGTCGTCCTCGGCGAACGGCTTGGGCAGACGGCGGGGGGCCTTCGGCTTCGCGACGCCGGGCATGGGGGAGCCGGCCAGGTGCTCCTCGGAGACGAGGTACTCGAAGAAGCCGGACCAGGTCGAGTGCGCGCGGCGCACGGTCGCGGCGGCTCGCCCCTCTGACCACGTGGCGAAGGCGTTGCGCAGCGCACGCAAGGTCAGGTCATCGACGCGCAGGTCGTCGACCGGGCGGCCCAGATGCGCCGCCGCCGCCTGGCAGATCGCGGCCAGGTCACGCTCGTAGGCGGCTCGGGTGTGCGGCGAGTCCTTACGGGGGGCCCGTGCCAGGAACCAGCCGTCGATCGCGTCGATCACCAGGGGGTTGTGCTCCACGCGACCGCACGTTATCTGCGAGGACGGACAGTCTCTGATCGAGAACCTGGCTCTCTGTGCTTGCTGCATAATCCCCGGTATGCGGCAAACATGGCCGTTGTCGCGGAGAGGTGGCCGCGGAGGAGGCCGGGCCCTCGAGGCCGCCCGAGCTTACGGCCTGGTCGACCGACTCGCGCGCGTGAAGTTCTGTCAGAGCGATTCTGAGCGACCTGCGGCGTGATGGCGAGGCGATCTCTGGCGGTCTGGTCGCCAGAACGGCGCCTGGCATGCCGGATGTGCTGCGATGCCTGGTCGTAGAGCGACGCGAGCCGGATGCCGTGTGATCGACTGCCAGGCATGGTCCGGAGAAGCCTGGCAGTCGATCCAGACGTCGATACCTCTCGAGAGATTGTGAGAGGCTCCGCGGGTTTCCTGGTCACACCGGTGTCGGCGTCGCCTAGAAGGGTGGGAATCACACAGGTGTAGCCCCTCTCACGCGAACACGTAATGCGCCGATAAGCGACATTATGTCAAGCAACATAGTTCCGGCGGCGAGAGAGGCGGTGCGACCCCTCCCCGGGGCCGAACCGGGTCTCCCGGCGGTCAGGCCGTTTGCGCGATCTGGATGAGGTTGCCGCAGGTGTCGTCGAACACCGCCGTGATCACCGGCCCCATCTGGGTCGGCTCCTGCGTGAACTCCACGCCCAGTCCCGTGAGCCGTTCGTGCTCGGCCCTGATGTCGTCCACGGCGAAGCTCGTCGCCGGGATCCCCCTGGCCTTCAAGCCCTTCTGGTACGCCGAGGCGACGTCTGAGCCTCCCGGCTCCAGCAGCAGCTCCACTCCGTTCGGGTCTGCGGCCGACACCACCGTGAGCCAGCGATCCTCCCCCAACGGCACGTCGGCCTTCGGGACGAAGCCCAGCACGTCGGAGTAGAAGGACAACGCCTTGCTCTGGTCCTCCACGAAGACGCTCGTTATCACGATGCTCAACATATTATTGTGCCTCTGACAATTCAGTCTCGGGAACGGCGACGGAAGGCGCTCAGGGCCAGCGGGGCGAAGATCGCCGTCAGCACGAAGGCCCACACGACCGACATGAGGACCGCGTGCTGCAGCGGCCAGGCCGCGTCGGCAGGAGCCGCAGGCGCGTTCCCCCACAGCTGACGGCACGCCTGGGTCAGCGACGAGACGGGGTTCCACTCGGCGATGACCCGCAGCCAGTCGGGCATGTTCTCCGTGGGCGCGAAGGTGTTGGCCACGAACGTCAACGGGAACATGACGGTGAACATCAGCCCCTGGACCGCCTCGACGGTCCGCATCATCGACCCCACCCAGATGCCGAGCCACACCATGGCGAAGCCGAAGAGCAGGAGCAGCAGGAAGCCCAGGGTCGCGTCGGCGAGGTCCGAACGGATGCGCCACCCGACCAGCAGGCCGGTCACGCCCATCACCGCGATGCCGATGCTGGAGTGGATCAGGCTGGAGATGCTCCGGCCGACCAGGACCGAGGCGCGCGAGATCGGCAGTGACTTGAGGCGGTCGACGATCCCCTTCTGCAGGTCGTTGGTGAGGCCCATCGCGACGACCGCGGAGGAGAAGACCATCGTCTGCACCATGATCCCCGGAAGGAGGAACTCCCGGTAGCTCGACCCGGCGACGGCGATCGACCCGCCGAAGACGTAGGCGAACAGGAGCACGAACATCACCGACTGGACGGTGACGTCGAGCAGCATCTCGGGCATGCGCTTGATGTGGATCAGGTTGCGCCACACGATCGTGCCCGAGGCCTGGAGCAGCGACGGAGGGTTGATCGTGGGTCGCGCCTCCGCCGTGGGAAGCCCGGTCGTGGAGATCGAGGTCATCGCACTGCCTCCTCGAAGCTGTCGCTCTCGGTGTGGCCCCCGGCGTCCTCCGCCGCAGCCTCCTCGTGCCCGTCCTCTGCGCGGTGGCCGGTGAGGTGGAGGAACACGTCGTCCAGGCTCGGTCGCTTGAGCCCGAGGTCGTCCACCTGGATGCCGCTGTCGGCGATCACCTCGCCGATTCGTGTCATGTCCCCCAGCCCCCCGGCCTGCGCCGTGATCCGGCGAGCCGCATGCTCGACGTGGATCTCAGGCGAGCAGGACCGCACCAGGTCCGCGGCACGCGCGAGGTCGCTCGCGTTCGTGAGGGTGAGCACCACGCTCGCCCGGCCGGCTTGGTCCTTGAGCTGGGTCGGCGTGCCGGCGGCGATCACCCTCCCCTTGTCGATCACCACGATGTCGTCGGCGAGATGATCGGCCTCCTCGAGGTACTGCGTCGTCAACAGGAGCGTCGTGCCGTCACGGACCAGGCCGCGCAGGACCTCCCAGAGCTCCGAACGGCTCCGCGGGTCAAGGCCGGTGGTCGGCTCGTCGAGGAAGAGGACCGGCGGGGCGGCGATGAGACTGACCGCGAGGTCGAGCCGCCGCCGCATGCCACCGGAGTAGGTCTTGACTGTCCGGTTCGCGGCGTCACTGAGGGCGAACCGCTCGAGGAGGCTGTCGGTCGCCTCCGCGACGTAGCGCCGTGACAGCCCCGAGAGGCGGCCGATCAGACGGAGGTTCTCCCGTCCGGTCAGGAGCTCGTCGACCGTCGCGGCCTGGCCGGTGAGGCCCATGCTCCGGCGTACGGCGTCGGGCTCCTTGACGACGTCGTGGCCGGCCACACGCCCGGTCCCGCTTGTGGGGACCGACAGTGTCGTGAGCATGCGGACGGTCGTCGTCTTGCCGGCGCCGTTCGGTCCGAGCAGGCCGAGCACGGTGCCCTGTGGCACCACGAAGCTGACGTGGTCGACCGCCGTGTTTTCCCCGAAGCGCTTGACGAGGTCGAGGGCCTCTACGGCTGGTGTTGATGACATTGCTCCACCCTAAGTTCGAGGACCGACAGTTTCGAAATGGTTTTGAGCGTGCCACCTAATGACCGGATCCGGGGCCAGAACTCATCGCTCGAGCCGGAGTCGGTCAGCTTCGGCCGTCACGTCGGCCTCGCGGACGCGGCCCGGCTGGCCGACGTACTCCTTGCCTGACAGCTAGGCGATCTCCACCCTGATCGGGGTCCCCCGCTCGACCGTCTGGCTCACGCTGCAGAGGCGGTCGTGGGACTGGTGCACCGACCGTTCGAGCACGGACCTGGCGGCGTCGCCCTCCTCGCCTTCGGGGAAGGTGATGTCGAAGGTGACCGAGATGTTCGTGACGTGGTTCTTCCCCGTCTCGTCACGGACCTTGTCACCGGACACGTGCAGCTTGAACGAGCTCGGCTCGGACCGCTTGCTCGTGATGAAGTCGACGTCGGTGCCGCTGCAACCGGCGATGGCGGTGAGCAACAGCTCCACGGCCGAGAAGTTCTTGGTGTTGTCATGACCGAAGACCATCTTCACGCCGTGGCGGTTCGTGGCCTCGTAGAGACCCTTGCTGATGCGGGTGATGTCGACTGTGCGCACGTTTTCGTCGTTCATACTGGAACTCTATTCACAGCATGCCGCAACCTACGATCGAGCCCATGCGCACCGACTTCTCCGTTGCTGACCCGGAAGTGAACCCGTACCGCCTGCTCACCGCCGTGGTCGTCCCACGCCCGATCGCGTGGGTCTCCACGGTCTCGCAGGGCGGGGTGGTGAACCTGGCGCCGCACTCCTTCTACACCGTCGCCTGTGCGCGTCCGCCGATCGTCCAGTTCACCTCGGTGGGCAAGAAGGACACGTTGCGCAATGTCCTGGCGACCGGCGAGTTCGTCGTGAGCCTGGCTCCCGTGTCCCTTCTGCACGATGTGAACAACAGCGCCGCACGCTTCGCGCCCGATCAGAGCGAGCCCGAGGCGCTCGGCATCCCGATGGAAGCCAGCGCGAAGGTCCGCCCACCACGGGTGGCTGCCTCCCCCGCCTCGATCGAGTGCACCCTGCACAGCACTCACGAGCTCGGCGACTCCACCGTCGTCCTGGGTGACGTCCAGGTGATCTCGGTGGCGGCAGAGGTCCTCGTCGAAGGCCACCCCGAGTTCGCCAGGCTGGACCCGCTCGCGCGGCTCGGCAGGGAGGAGTGGGCGCTGCGCCCCGAGGTGATCTCGGTCCCCCGCCCGAAGCGGCCCGAGGACATCCGCGGCTGACCCACCTGCGAGGATCTACCGATGACCGACAAGACCCGCCAGATCCGCCTCGTGTCCCGACCGTCGGGGTGGCCGACCCACGACGACTTCGAGCTGGTGGAGGTCGAGGTCCCGACCTTGCGGCCCGGCCAGGTGCTGGTCCACAACACGGTCATGTCGGTGGACCCCTACATGCGCGGCCGGATGAACGACGTGAAGTCCTACATCCCGCCCTTCGCGCTCGGCGAGCCGCTCGACGGTGGCGCCGTCGGCGAGGTCGTCGCGTCCGAGTCCGAGGACCTCGCAGTGGGCGACACGGTCCAGCACCAGCTCGGCTGGCGCGAGCATGCGGTGCTCGACGCTCACCATGCGCGACGTATCGACACCTCCGACGTACCCGCCTCGGCGTACCTCGGTGTGCTCGGAATGCCCGGCATGACCGCGTACGCCGGTCTCGTCCGCATCGCCGAGGTGAAGGAGGGCGACACCGTCTTCGTGTCCGGGGCCGCCGGCGCCGTGGGAAGCCTGGCCGGCCAGATCGCCCGGAACCTCGGCGCCTCACGGGTGATCGGCTCGGCAGGCTCCCAGGAGAAGATCGCGTACGTCGTCGACGACCTCGGCTTCGACGCCGCCTTCGACTACCACGACGGTTCCGTGGCGCGGCAGCTGCGGCACCACGCCCCCGAGGGTCTCGACGTCTACTTCGACAACGTCGGCGGTGACCATCTCGAGGGCGCGATCGCCAACATGAAGGACTTCGGCCGCATCGCGATGTGCGGCGCGATAGCCCAGTACAACGCCACCGGGGCCGCACCGGGTCCACGCAACATGTGGCTGGTCGTCACCCGGAGGCTCAGGCTCCAGGGGTTCATCGTCACCGACCACAACGACCTCGCCAAGGAGTACCTCACCCGGGCGTCCGTGTGGATCCGCGAGGGACGGCTGAGGTTCAAGGAGACCTACGTCGAGGGCCTCGACCACGCCGTCGACGCCTTTTTGGACATGCACCGGGGAGCGAACATCGGCAAGATGCTCGTCCGGCTCTGACTGGGTCAGCCCGCGACCTCCTCGGCCGCGGCGACGCGGCGAAGATCCTTGGCGAGCCAGACGTGCTCAGCCGCCAGCAGTCGTTCGATCTCATCGGCTGTCTCAGGCCTGCCGAACAGCGGACCCTGCGCGACGTCGCAGCCGAGCTCCAGGAGCATCTCGAGCTGGCCGATCCTGGTCACACCCTCGGCACCGGTGCCGAGCCCTAGGGCTTCTGCCATCGCAACCGCCGCGCGCACGGTGCTCACGGCCGCGGGGTCGTTCCCGAGGTCGCTCACGAGGGTCCGGTCGATCTTCACCAGGTCCCAGGGGATGCGTGCCAGCCGGTTCAGGGACGACCAGCCCACCCCGAACCCGTCGAGGACCAGGTGGACGCCGAGGGCATGGAGCTGGTGGAGAGCGGCGACACCCATGTCGTCGAGCGGTGTCGCCGTGGTCACCTCGACGCACAGCGCGTCGGCCGGGGCATCGGACTCGGCGAGAGCGCGGAGCACGGCGTTCACCACACCGCCGCTGCCGAGCTGCAGCGCCGAGATGTTCACGGATACCCGGGGGCAACGGGGTGTCAGCCGCGCCCACGCGACCTCGGCGCGCAGCGACTGGGCGAGCACCGTCTCGAACAGCCGGTCGCCCCAGCCCAGGGCCTCGACCACGGGCAGGAAGCGCTCCGCGTCCAGGAGCCCGAGGTCGGGATGGCGCCAACGCACCGTGGCCTCGGCGCCCGTGAGCCGGCCGGTTGCCAGCTCGATCACCGGCTGGAAGTGGCACTCGATCTGCCCCGTGGCGAAGGCGGTGGGCATCTCGTCCTCCACCTGCACCTGCCCGCGGGCGTGACGCCTGAGGGTCTCGTCGGCCACCACCACGCGACCACGGCCCCGCCGCTTTGCCTGGTACAACGCCGCGTCCGCGACCCGGAACAACGAGTCCGGGCTCTCCCCCGGCTCAGCGACGGCGGCGCCGACAGAGATCGACGGACGGATCTCCCGCTGGCGGTCCAGCACCAGCGGCCGGGCGACGTCGTCGACCAAGCGGCGCGCCACCCGGAGTGCCTCCTCCGCGTCCACGTCGGACAGCAGGACCACGAACTCGTCACCACTGATTCGTGCGACCAGGTCATCGGGCCTGAGCCCCTCTCGCAGACGGCCGGCGACCTGCACCAGCAGCTCGTCGCCGCCCTTGTGACCCACCCGGTCGTTGACGGCCTTGAAGAGGTCGAGGTCGCAGACCAAGAGGCCGGTGCCGCGCTTCCCTCCTGACACGTCGAGGGCCGCCTCGACGGCCGAAGCGAGACGGCTGCGGTTGGGAAGGCCGGTGAGCGCGTCGTGCGTCGCCTGGTGCCTCAGCGCGTCCTCGATCTCGCGGCGGTCGGTCAGGTCGCTGACGAGCGCCGCGAGCAGGAGCGAGAACGACACGGTGATCGCGAGGAAGACCTGCAGCAGGGTCACGGCTGCGCCCTCCGGTCCGCCCGCGAGAGCGAACGGTCCCGCGCCGGCGGCGGTGAGGCCGCTGCTGAGCACGGTCACACCGAGCGACGTGCAGGCGGTGCCGAGTGTCCCGAAGCGCAGGGCCGCCCACGCGAAGAACGGGACCAGCACGTAGGGCATCGTGACGATCCAGGATCCGCCGAAGTCGGTGAACACGACGGTCGAGACGAAGGCCGCCGACAGGAAGAGCGCGGTGGCCTCTCGCCGCGACCTCGAGGCCCTGAGGCGCGGGGCCAGCAGGATCGGTGCAAGCACGAGCACGCCCAGGGCGTCGCTCAAGAAGTAGTCCGCCCAACCCCCGGGGAAGGGCCCGGCTCCGGTGAGGGAGGAGGCCATCCAGTCGAGTGACGTTCCAACCACGGGCGCGGCCACGACGCCGAGGGACAAGAACAGCAGCAGCTGCCGGACCGGCACGAGAGAACCGTCGGGGTTGCCCAGTCTCCTGAGCAGGAGCGCTCCCACCAGTGCCTGGGCCGTGTTGCCGAACGCCCAGCCGATGCTTGCTCCGACCGGGAGACCCCAAGCCAGGTCGCCGCCGAGCTCGGCGAGGGCGACCGCGCCGAGGGCCCAGACCCAGCGGTCTGTGGGGAGCAGCAGCAGTGCGGCGAGGGCGAGGCCCGCGGCCGGCCAGAGGGTGGGTCCGTGCCCGTCCGGGTCCGGCAAGGCCATGACGAGCTGCGCCAGCGTCAGGTAGCCGACGCCGACCGCCACGAGGACCAGCGGGCCCGGCGCCTCCGCGAAGCGGCGCGTCGCCGACCGTGACTCTGCGTGCGATCCGACACCCGACATGCCTGAGTTATCGGCGGCTGCCGCCGACACCTTGAGGCGGGCGCGGACAAATGTTGCAGGGCACCCGGATCTCTCCCCCTAGGGTGTCCCCCATGCCAAGCCTCTCCCTCGATGAGTCCCTCCGCCGCGCCGAACAGGTCACCGTGACGTCGTACGACGTGGCGCTCGACCTGGACACCGGCGAGACCACCTTCACCTCGACCACCAGGATCAGGTTCACCGCGCGGGGCCCGGCGGACACCTTCGTCGACGTGAAGCCGAAGGAGCTCCTGAGCGCCCACCTGAACGGAACGCCCCTCGACGTCGCCGCCCTCGACGACGGCCGCTTGGCACTGCGCGGCGTCGACGGGGAGAACGAGCTCGTCGTAGCGGCGGTCATGGCCTATCGCAACGACGGGGAGGGCCTCCACCGTGCCGTGGACCCGGCGGACGGGAGGCACTACACCTACGCCATGTCGTTCCTCGACGCCGCGCCCAGCATCTTCGCCTGCTTCGACCAACCCGACCTCAAGGCGCCCTACACCTTCCACGTCCGTGCGCCGAAGGACTGGGTGGTCATCGGCAACGGCCGCGCCGATCAGGTCGAACCGGGCCGGTGGGAGCTGGCCACGACACAGCCCCTCTCGACGTACTTCGTCACGCTCGTGGCCGGCCCGTACCACGTCGTCCAGAGCGAGCACGACGGCATCCGGCTCGGTCTCGAGTGCCGCGCCTCCCTCGCGCCGTACCTCGAGCGGGACGCCGAGGAGATCCTCACCGTCACCACGCAGTGCTTCGACGAGTTCCACCGGCTGTTCGGCGTGCGCTACGCGTTCGGGGACTACCACCAGGCGTTCGTGCCCGAGTTCAACGCAGGAGCGATGGAGAACCCCGGCTGCGTGACCTTCCGGGACCCGCTCGTGTTCACCTCCAAGGTGACCCGAGCCGAGCGTACGAACCGTGCCACCACCATCGCCCACGAGATGGCCCACCAGTGGTTCGGTGACCTGGTGACCCCGCGGTGGTGGGACGACCTCTGGCTCAACGAGTCCTTCGCCACGTACATGGGCAACCGCGTCGCGCACGACGCCACGGAGTTCACCGACGCCCACGTGGACACCGCGTTCGGCAGGAAGCGATGGGGGCTCGAGGCGGACCAGCGGCCGAGCACGCACCCGATCGCGGGCAACGGCGCCACCGACGCGGTCGCTGCGCTCCAGGACTTCGACGGCATCAGCTACGCCAAGGGCTCGGCGGTCTTGAAGCAGCTCAGCAGCAGCCTGGGCGACGAGATCTTCTTCGCGGGCGTCCGTGAGCACTTCGCTCGCCACAGGTTCGGCAACGCGACCATGCACGACCTCTTCAGTGCCTGGGAGTACGCCGGAGCAGGTGACCTGTCGACCTGGACCCAGGGCTGGCTCCGCACGGCCGGTGTGGACCTCCTGAGCATCGACCGGCACTCACAGCCGGCCCTGGTGCGACGAACAGCGCCCGAGACCCACCCCGCCGACCGGACCCACACCCTCGCCGTCGCGGTGTACGACGGACAGGGCGGCTGGGCCCGCGAGAGCGTCACGGTCGGGGCGGAGCCCACCCCCCTCTCCCCCGCGGCGTCGGCCGCCCCCGTCGTACTCGACCCGGACGACCAGACATGGGCCAGGCTCGGTCTGGACGCGCTGACCCTCGAGGCGCTCCCCGAGCTCCTTCCCGAGATGGCCGACCCGCTCATGCGTGCGTCGGTGTGGAGCGCGGTCCGTGACGGCGTCTCGAACGCCCTGGTCGACCCGGAAGCGGCGCTCGCACTGGTGGAGGCGGGGCTGCCGCACGAGAAGCAGGACATCGCCGTGACCGCGCTGACGACCTTCGGCATCGGTACGCTCGCCGACCGAGTCCACCCGGATCCCGAGGCCGCGGCCAAGCGGTTCCACGCGGCGGCCTCGGCGCGGCTGGCGACCGCCGAGGCGGGCTCGGGTGTCCAGCTCGCAGCGTTGCGGGGCGTCGTCGCCTCCGAGGGCGACGCCGCGGTGCTGCGGACGTGGCTGGGAGGCCACGACCTTCCGTCGGGGGTCGACAACGACCTCGACCTGCGCTGGAGGATCCTGGTCCGCCTTGCCGCAGTGGGTGCCGTCGACCGGGCGGAGCTCGGCGAGTGGCTGGACAAGGAGCGGACGACCCAGGCTGCGGTCGACCACGTCCAGGCGCTCTGCGCGATCCCCGACGAGGAGGCGAAGCACTTCGCGTGGGCGCACTTCACCGGCGAGCGGGATGCCTCGAACTACGAGATCGAGGCTGCGGGACGAGGCATGTGGCGATCGGGTCAGGAGCACCTCACCCGCGACTACGTCGAGCGCTACTTCGCCGACCTGCCGGGCACGGTGGACGTCCGCTCCGGGTGGGTCCTCGCCGACGCCGCCCGGGACTTCTTCCCGCGCCTGGCGGTGGACCGTGCGACGGTGGAGCGGGCCCAGGTCCTCTCGACCGACGAGTCGCTGGACCTGAGCCTCCGCCGGGCGCTGGTCGACTCGGCCGACGACCTCGAGCGAGCGCTGAGGGTTCGCGAGGCGTTCTGGGGCTGACCTGCAGCGCTCAGGCGGACCCGGTGGGGCCCGGCGGGCGGTGGATGCGGAAGACGCGCAGCATGTCGTCGAGCATGGCGCGCAGACCTTCCATGCCGCCCGCCGCCCACATGTGCGCGGGCAGCATCCGGTCGACGGTCGCGGTCAGCTCGAGCACGATGCCGCCGACCAGCAGCCCCGCGACCAGGTCAGCGAACCAGTGCCAGTTCAGGGTCAGCGACGTGACCACCATGGTCACGGCGAGGAGCCCGACCACGCCCCACATCAGCACCCGGGTGCGCTGAGTCGGGCGTGTGTAGCGACTGACGAGGTAGGCGGCCAGGCCGTAGACCAGCACGATGTTCGCGCTGTGCCCCGAGGGGTAGGCCATGCCACCGGCGAAGAACGACGGGTCTGCCGTGATGGGTGAGGCCCGACCGAGGCCGAGCTTGAGCAGCAGCACCACGAGGTTGAGCACGAAGACCGCCGCGGCTCCCACCGCGACGGGTCGCCACGACTGCGTCCTTCGGTACACGTAGTACAGGACGAGGCCGAGGATCGGGAGGGCCACCGCACGCTGTCCCACACGGTCGAGCACGTGGAGGAAGGGGACCCACTCCTCCGGCGGCGGAGCCAGGTTGAAGTAGGCGTCGTAGCGCACGAACGGACCCATCGCGAGAAGCGTGAAAGCCACGAACACGAGGGAGAGGAAGCCTACGAGCGCGAACCCTGAGGACACAGCTGACGTCCAACCGTCGTCGGCCTCGTCCCTCCTACGCTCGAACACCCGTCAAATATAGGCTGCTGTGGTGACCCTCAGCCGCCGTCCAGGACCCTCCCGCCGCGTACGCGTGCGCGAGATCACAGGAACCGTCTTCCGCGACCGCGAGGACCGCCTGGCCACCGAGGAGCCCCTGGAGATCCGTCTGGCCTGGCCCGGTCGCCCTGCGGACCGCCTCACTGTCACCATGCGCACCCCTGGCCACGACTTCGAGCTCGCCGCAGGTTTTCTCTTCGGCGAGGGCTTCATCGCCGACGATGGTGATCTGCATACGGTTGCGTATTGCACTGACCATACGCTTACCCCGGAGCAGGAGTTCAACGTCGTCACCGTCGACCTCGCCGTCGCCCCGCTCAGGGTTCCCACTGGCCGGTACGACGGCCCGACCGCCGGATCCTCCGCCTGTGGTGTCTGCGGCAAGCAGAGCGTCGCGGAGGTGCTCGACGCGGCGCCGGCCACCCCGAGACGCGGGTCTGCGACTGCCCGTCCCCAGGACCGAACCGTGTCCGCGGACGTCATAGCCACGCTGCCCGAGCGGCTGCGCGAGGCACAGAAGGTGTTCGAGACCACCGGTGGCCTCCACGCCGCGGCGCTGTTCGACGCCGAGGGTGCACCCGTCGTGGTCCGTGAGGACGTCGGCAGGCACAACGCGGTCGACAAGGTCGTGGGCAGCAGGGTCCTGGCGGGCCAGGCGACAGACCTCGCCGTCCTCTGCGTCAGCGGCCGGATCGGCTTCGAGCTGGCGCAGAAGGCCGTGGCTGCCGGTGTGGATGTGATCGCCGCGGTGGGCGCCCCTTCGAGCCTGGCGGTCGAGCTGGCCGAGCGGGCCGGACTGTGCGCTGTCGGGTTCGTGAGGGAGGACCGCTTCGTCGTCTACACGGAGCCCGACCGGATCGGCGTGTGATCGCGAGGTTTGTCGGCGGTCGCACATAGCGTCTTCCGTGTGCGCATCCTCCACACCTCTGACTGGCACCTCGGCCGCTCCTTCCATCGGGAGGGACTGCTCGATGCGCAGGCGTCGTTCGCGGACCACCTGCTCGAGACGATCGACGCCGAAGGGGTCGACCTGGTGGTCGTCTCCGGGGACATCTACGACCGGGCGCTGCCCCCTGTCGACGCAGTAGAGCTTGCCGACGAGACCTTCGCCCGGCTGGCCGGTTCGCGCGCGAAGGTCGTCGTGACCAGCGGCAATCACGACTCGCAGATCCGGCTGGGGTTCAACGCACGGCTCGCCGATGCCGCGGGCATCCACCTGCGCACGCGCTGGCAGGACGTCGGCACCCCGGTCCTGCTCGACGACGCGCACGGCCCGGTCGCTGTCTACGGCCTGCCCTACCTCGAGCCCGACGCGGTCCGGGGTCCTTGGGGCCTGGCATCGCGCACCCACGAGGCCGCGCTGACCGAAGCCATGTCCCGGGTCCACACCGACCTCGGGTCCCGTTCCGGGGCTCGCTCGGTGGTGATGGCCCACGCCTTCGTCGCAGGCTCGGCCGACGCAGCGGTCGGCATGGCGAGCGACAGCGAGCGCGACATCTCCGTCGGAGGGGTCCAGATCGCCCCGACCAGGCTGTTCAGCCGGGTCGACTACGCCGCACTCGGCCACCTCCACGGCCGGCAGGCCCTCTCGGACACCATCCGCTACAGCGGCTCCCCGCTCGCCTACTCCTTCTCCGAGGCCCGCCACACCAAGGGCTCCTGGCTCGTCGAGCTCGGGCGGCACGGCGTCGAGCGCACGGACTTCGTGCCCGCCCCTGTCCCCCGCCGGCTGGCCACCCTGCGCGGGAGGATCGACGACCTGCTCGTCGACCCCGCCCACAGCGATGTCGAGGATGCCTGGCTCCAGGTGACCCTGACCGACGCGCAGCGACCCATGCACGCCATGGACCGCCTGCGAACCCGCTACCCCCACGTGCTGCTCCTGTCCTTCGAGCCCGAGGGCGCCCGGCGTGACCGGGGCCCGGTGATGCCCCGCGTCGACGGACGCAGCGACCTCGACGTCGCGCTGGGCTTCGTCGCCGAGGTCCGTTCGATGGAGGCGAGCACCGAGGAGGCACTGCTGCTCCAGCTGGCCTGCGACTCGTGCCGGATCAACCAGGACGCCGATCGCCCGATGCGGATCGAGGAGGCGGGCTGATGCGGCTGCACCACCTGAGAGTGACCGCCTTCGGCCCGTTCGCGGGCGCGGAGGAGGTCGACTTCGACGAGCTCTGCGACGCCGGGCTCTTCCTGCTGACCGGGCCGACCGGCGCCGGCAAGACCACCATTCTCGACGCGGTCTGCTTCGCCCTCTACGGCTCCGTCCCCGGCGTCAGGGGCGTGAAGGCCCTCAAATCACAGCACGCACCCGACGACGCGAGACCTGAGGTGGTTCTCGACTTCAGTGTCCGAGACCGGCGTTTCGTCGTGCGCCGTACGCCGGAGTGGACCCGCCCCAAGCGTCGCGGCACCGGTGTCACCACCGAGAACGCCTCGGCGACGCTGATCGAGACCACGAGCGGCGAGGAACACCTGCTCAGCTCCCGAGCCCAGGAGGTCGGGCACTTCATCGGTGAGCTCGTCGGCATGCAGTCCACCCAGTTCGTGCAGGTGGCCATGCTGCCGCAGGGCGACTTCCAGAAGTTCCTCCGGGCTTCGTCGCAGGACCGCCATGACGTGCTTCAGCACCTCTTCCGCACCGACCGATTCTCGCGCATCGAGGACTGGGTCCACGACCACAGCCGCAGCCTCAAGGAGCGCTGCGCCACAGGCGAGTCCACACTGCTCAGGGTGCTCGCGACGCTCGCCGACCGGGCCGGTGTCGGCGTTCCCGAGGAGCTCGCAGGCGACCTCTCAGGCGACACGATCGGCTGGGCGGACGGTCTCATCGAGGCGGCCGACGCGGCACAGCGCGCTGCCCACGACCAGCATCAGGCAGCCACCCTGGAGGCTGCGGAGGCACGAACGCTCCACCAGCAGGCCCAGGCGCGGCAGGCCGTTCTCCAGCGCCGCAACCAGGCGCACGTCACCCTCGACGAGCTCGCCGTTGCGCAGGACGCTGCGGAGGAGGCGCGCAGTCTGCTCGACGCGGACGACCGCGCCACGCGCTGCCTCCCCCTGCTCGGCATGCTCGACACCGCCCTGGACCAGCACTCTCGCGTCTCGGCGATGTGGACGGACGCCCACGAGCGGCTCGTGTCCCTCGACTCAGGGAGCCTCGCGGTGCCGGAGCCGGTCACGGCCGATGCGTTGGGCGAGCTCGAGCAGGAGGTCCGCGCGGCCGCGACACGGCTCGAGGCCCTACTTCCCCGCGAGCGAGAGCTCGGCGCCGCCAGGCGTGCCCTCTCCGTCGACGAGGCCGGCCTCGCTGCGGCGACCGAGGCCCGCGAGGTCGCGGCCGCACGGTGCGAGGCGCTCCCGTTGGCTCTCGACGAAGCCCGTCAGCAGGTCGCGACGGTCGCAGCCGTCGCCAGGCGTGCCGAGGCGCTTGCGCTCGAGCTGCGTCAGGCCCGTCAGCGGCTCGAGGCTGCTCGTGAGGCCGAGAGCTGCGCCGCCTCGCTCACGACGCTGCGCGACGCCGAGCGCGAGGCGCGGGACCGGGCCGCCGACGCGCGCGAGCTCATGCAGGACCTCACCGCCCGGCGACTGTCGGGAATCGCCGCCGAGCTCGCCGGCCGGCTCGAGGACGGCCAGGCCTGCCAGGTCTGCGGAAGCACCGAGCACCCGAGCCGCGCCGTGGCCTCGTTCGACGCGGTGACGGAGGCCGAGCAGGCCGAGTCAGCGGCCGCCTACGACTCCCGCAACGCCGAGCACTCCGCGGCCAAGGGCAAGGTCCTCCAGGCCGAGGAGCGCCTGGAGGGGCTACGGGCAGCAGCCGACCACAGGACAAGAACCGAGGCACGGTCCGAGGTCGACGAGCTCGAAGCTGCCCTCGAGGCAGCACTACGAGCGGAGACCTCGCTCGAGCAGGCCGAGAGCCGTGTCGCCGGTCTGACACAGGAGCAGCAGGAGCTCACGGCGTCCCTCCAGGAGCTCACCACGACAGTCGCGACACTCGGCCAGACCGTGGCGTCGCACCGGAGGACCATCGACACCCTGGAGTCCGAGATCGCCGTTGCTGCAGGGGCCTCCCCCTTCGGTGACGCCGGCGGCTCGCTCGCGGAGCAGGTGAGGCGGCTCGACAGACTGGTGGCGTCGCTGTGCGAAGCCCGCGACGCCCTCTGTGACCACGAGGCGGCGACGTCGCGGGTCGAGGAGCTGCAGGCACACGCGCAGGCCTCCGCGGTCGACCACGGGTTCGCGGACGTGCCCGCCCTGCGTGCCGCCGTCCTTGGCGGGGAGGACCGGACGCGACTCGAGACGCTTCTCCGGGCGCGGAGCGAGGCCGAGGCCCGTGCTCGCGCCGTACTCGAGGACGAGGAGGTCCGGGCCGTGGGCGAGCAGCCCGCGCCCGATGTCGCCGGCCTCGCTACAGCGGTCGCGGACGCCGAGGACCGGGCTGCGTCGACCGCCCGGGCGCTTCACCAGCGGGAGGAGAGCCTCGCCGCACTGCGCCGTCAGCGCTCCACCCTCGAGGAGGCGCTCGACGCGTGGTCCCCCCTCCGCGACGAGTTCCTACGAGCGGACTCCATGTCGAAGCTGGTCCGGGGCATGGGTGCCGACAACCAGCTGCAGATGCGCCTGTCCGCCTACGTCCTGGCCACCCGGCTCGACCAGGTCGTGGCGGCGGCCAACGAGCGACTTGCCCACATGCGCGACCAGCGGTATCTCCTCCAGCGCACCGGCAGGGCCAGCCGCAAGGGCTCCCAAGCCGGACTGGGGCTCGAGGTCGTGGACCAGTGGACCGGAGACGTCCGTGACCCCTCGACCCTCTCCGGCGGCGAGACGTTCGTCGTCTCGCTGTCACTTGCCCTGGGGCTCGCCGACGTCGTGACGCGCGAGGCCGGTGGCACGGAGATCGAGACGCTCTTCGTCGACGAGGGTTTCGGCACCCTCGACGCCGATACGCTCGACGACGTGATGGACCGACTCGACGACCTTCGGGCCGGTGGACGGGCGGTCGGTGTGGTCAGCCACGTGAGCGAGCTCCGCAACCGGATCCCCACCCAGCTCCACGTCGAGAAGAGCCGCGCCGGATCCACAGTCGCGGTGCGCACGGCGGTGGGCTGAGGTGCCCGCTGGATCCCGGATGGTCGCCGTGGTGGACATCGACGGTGTGCTGGCCGACGTACGCCATCGGCTTCACCATGTGCAGTCCCTCCCGAAGGACTGGGACGCATTCTTCGCCGCCGCGCCGGAGGATCCCCTTCTCGAGCAGGGCCACGACACGGCGACCAGGCTCGCCGAGGTCTTCGACGTCGTCTACCTCTCCGGACGCCCCGAGCGCTGTCGTGGGGACACACTCGCCTGGCTACGTCACCATGGGTTGCCCGACGGTGAGCTGCTGCTACGACCGGCAGGCGACCACCGGCCGGCCAGGCTGCTGAAGGTCGAGGTGCTGGACCGGCTCGCGTCCGACCGGAGGATCGCAGTTCTGGTCGACGACGACCCGCTGGTCCTCGACGCCGCCCGCCGCGCGGGCTACGACGTCCTTCCGGCGGACTGGATGCCGGCTGACGAGACGCTGCGCGACGCGCAGGAGGTCGAGGGAGAGACCTGAGCATGCGCCGCCCGGGACCGGGGTAACCCCGCCTGAGCGTGATCCGACCTGCCGACATAGCCTCGCAGCCATGACCCGAGGAGCACCGGTGCACCACCCGATAGACCCGGCGTTCACGTCCCTCCCCTACCGGCGTCTCGC
>DASSMS010000190.1:0-14155 GCA_035688575.1 Nocardioidaceae bacterium | reverse complement strand
GACGTCCTGCGGCCGCGAGGTCACCCTGGCCAGCGAGATCACCGGCAGCGAGGAGGTCGTCGTGGCCAGGATCGCGCCGGGCTTGCAGATCTCGTCCAGGTTCTCGAACAGGACGGTCTTGATCTTGATGTCCTCGGCGATGGCCTCCACCACGACGTCGACATCGGCGAGGTCGTCGAGCGAGATGGATCCGGTGAGCCGGGCCAGCACCTCGGGCTTGACCGACTCCTCGAGCTTGCCGCGCTGGATCGCCTTGTCCAGCGACCGCTCGATCGTGGTCCGGACGCCGTCGACCTTGTCCTGCGCGCGCCCGACGTACACGACGTCGTAGCCGGCCTTGGCGAAGACCTCGACGATGCCGGATGCCATGGTGCCGGTGCCGACGACGCCGACGAGCCGGATGTCGTGCTTGAACTGCGGCTTCTCGTCCTCGGACGGCGTCTTGTCGTCGGCGACCACGATCGGTGAGTCGGGCGCCTCGTAGGTGTAGAAGCCGCGTCCGGTCTTGCGGCCGAGCATGCCGGCGGTGACCATCTGCTTGAGGATCGGCGCGGGGGCGTGCAGCCGGTCACGACCCTGCTTGTACATCGTGTCGAGGATCTCGTAGGCCGTGTCGAGGCCGATCAGGTCGAGCAGTGCGAGCGGGCCCATCGGGTAGCCGCAGCCGAAGCGCATCGCCGCGTCGATGTCCTCGCGGCTGGCGTAATGGGCCTCGTACATGGCCACGGCGTGGTTGAGGTAGCCGAACAGCAGGGTGTTCGCGATGAAGCCCGCCTTGTCGCCGCAGACCACCGGGGTCTTGTCGAGCTTCTGCGCGAGAGCCGCGACGTCGTCGAGGACCTCCGGCTCGGTGACGACGGTGCGCACGATCTCGACGAGCTTCTGCACCGGTGCGGGGTTGAAGAAGTGCACCCCGATGACCCGGCCGGGGTGGCTGGTCGCGGTGGAGATCTCCGTGACGGAGAGCGACGAGGTGTTCGTGGCAAGGATGGCGTCCGGACGCACGATCTGGTCGAGCTGGCGGAAGAGGTCCTGCTTCACGTCGAGGTGCTCGACGACCGCCTCCACCACGAGGTCGACGTCCTTGACGTCGCTGAGGTTCGTAGTGAACGTGACGCGGCCGATCAGCTCCTGCTGGTCCGCCTCGGACAGCTTCCCCCGCTTCACGGCGCGGTCGGTGGAGTGCTGGATGTGCTGACGGCCGCGCTCGAGCGACTCGTCGTTGAGCTCCACGCCGACGACCTGGTAGCCGTTGCGGGCGAAGATCTCGGCGATCCCGGCACCCATGGTGCCGAGACCGATCACGCCAATACTGCGGAAGTCACGTCCGGAAGTCATGAGGCGAATCATGGCACGCCCGCGAACCATGGTGCCGTGAGGTAGTTCACCCGTCGGATGAGTTGTCACGCCGCGCCCGAAACGTCCGGTCCGAGGAGGTAACCTGCCTGCCGTGCGTCTCGTCATCGCGAAGTGCCAGGTCGACTATGCCGGCCGGCTCACCGCCCACCTGCCCATGGCGACCCGGCTGATCCTGGTCAAGAACGACGGCTCCGTCCTGATCCACTCCGACGGCGGCTCGTACAAGCCTCTCAACTGGATGTCTCCGCCCTGCAAGGTCGTGGAGGGCAAGAACGACGACGGCCACGTCGAGTGGACCGTCACCGGCAAGGACGACGACACCCTCCGCATCCTGCTGACCGAGATCAGCCACGACACGAGCCACGACCTCGGAGTCGACCCCGGTCTTCAGAAGGACGGCGTCGAGAAGCACCTCCAGGAGCTGCTCGCCGAGCACCCCACCACCCTCGCCGAGGGACTGACCCTCGTACGCCGGGAGTACCCCACCGCGATCGGGCCGGTGGACCTCATGTGCCGCGACGCCGAGGGCCGCTCGGTCGCGGTGGAGATCAAGCGCCGCGGGGAGATCGACGGCGTCGAGCAGCTGACCCGCTACCTCGAGCTCCTCAACCGGGACCCGAAGCTGCGTCCGGTCCGGGGGATCTTCGCCGCCCAGGAGATCAAGCCGCAGGCCCGCGTGCTCGCTACCGACCGCGGGATCACGTGCGCCGTGGTCGACTACGACGCGCTGCGCGGCATGGACGACCCGACCGCGCGCCTCTTCTGACCGGTCGTGAGGGTCAGCGCGCGCTGGAGCGCGCCCTCACACCCACGACCGGGGCAGAGACGGCTCAGGCGGTGCCGACGAGCGAGGTGACCTCGTCGGCGCAGCCCCATGACAGGGTGATGCCCGCGCCACCGTGGCCGTAGCAGTGCACGACGCGCTCGACCCTGCCGCTGCCCGAGGGACGCTGCTCCTCCTCCAGCCGGACCTGGGGGCGGGCAGGACGCAGCCCCACCTTGTGACGGATGACGCGGGCGCGGGCCAGCTCCGGCACCAGGGCCGCCGCGCGGTCGAGGATCTGGGCGGCGGTGTGCGGGTCCGGCGTCCGGCTCCACTCACCCTCCTCGTCGGTCCCTCCGACCACGATGTCGTGCGAGCGCGGCACGATGTACGTCGGACCGTCCGCATCGAGCCACCAGCGGTCCAGACCGAACTGCTCGACGTAGAGCACCTGTCCCCGCACCGGCATCACGCTGGGGTCCCCCGCGATCAGGCGCGCGCCGAGGCCGCTGGCGTTGACGACCACCTCGGCCTGGTCGGGCAAGCCGTTGAGGGCCATCCGCGTGATGCTTCCGCCGGCCTCGACGAGCGCCTTGCTCAACCAGCGGAGGTACACCGGCATCTCCACCACCGGCGTCCGGAAGGTCCACCCGTCGACGTACGGCGGAGACATCGCGGTGACCCGGGTCAGCGTGGGCACCGCACTGCGCCACCACGGGTCGGAGGTCCGCCGCCGGTGGAGCTCGGTCCCCTCGACCATGCGCACACCGGTGTCGACGTCGGCAGCGAGCCGCTCGAGCTCGTGGTAGGTCGTCGCGGACCAGGCGGTCACCCGCTCGTAGGGGAAGGCGCGGTAGGGGTACCAGATGGCCGCGGCCACCGCGGAGGTCGTCTCGAGGGGCAGGTCGCGCGCGACCACGTCGACGCGATGGCCCGCCTGCTGCAGCCGGAGGGCGCAGGACAGTCCCACCACGCCTGCTCCGATGACGATGACCCGGGCCATGGGGAGAGTCTGCCGCAGGTCACGGCACAAAAAGGTCAGTAGTCCTCGATCTGCACGTGGCCGACCCGGTCGGTGACCGTCGCGACGACGTGGGACGCCTCGTCGCCCTTGCGCACGCTGCACACGATCCTGGTCCCGAGGCGGGCCTCGTAGGCGGCGGTGCTGCCGCAGTCAACGTCGGTGTACCCCTCGCTCTCGAGCCGTTCGACGAGGCGAGTCGTCGCCACCACGCCGTGGTCGAGCCAGGCGTCGAACTCCACGCGCCCGCCGGGGCCCTTCGACAGCTCGACCTCCACCTCGCCGACCACGCCGTCGACGTACGCCTTGCACTCCAGGACGGCGGGCACGGTCCCCGACCAGCGGGGGCAGTCGACGTACTCGAGCGTGAGCCCGTCGTCCTCGAGGCGGGGCGCGAGCCGGGTGCGGACCGGCTCCTCGAGGTCGTTCATCGGAGTCTCCGGAGGCGCGGAGGTGGGCGGGTCCTGCGTGCCGAGCCGCGGAGCCTCGGTGGGGGTGTCGACGTCCTCCCCGCACGCCACGAGCGCGCCGAGGAGGAGCAGCGACGCGAAGCATCGAGACGACGGCAATGGACGCTCCTCTCCCTCGGCGCCCAGGTTAGCCAGGGCCGGCCCAGGCCCACGTGCGTAACCTGCGCCACTAGAACTCGTTACACCCCGCAACGGAGGTGTGTATGAGATCGACACGAACCCGCGTGGTCCTGGTACTTGTTGCGCTGCTGGCCGGACTGCTGGGCGGTGGAGCGGGGCTGGCGGCGCCCGCCGGCGCCCATGAGGAGCGGGAGGCGTCCTTCCCCGACGGCACCGGCAAGCGGCCGGTCTACCTCGGGCTCGACAACCCGCGGCAGCGGGTCGTCTGCCGGCCCGACAGCCGCGAACGCATCGCCGAGATGCCCGCGGGTCCGCTGAAGCGCCGCAACAGGGCCCTGCTGCGCGAGTGCGGGTACAGGTCGATCCAGACGGCCGTGAACAGCATCCGCAAGCCGCGGACGTCGGTGTACGTCCTGCCCGGCCGCTACACCGAGTCCCGCTGGGCGAGGGCCGCGAAGTCCGACTACTGCTCGAACCTCGGCACCGACTCCGACGACCCACTGCCGCTGTCCTCCTACATCGGCAGCCTCTCCTCCCCCGACACCGGTGCGGACGACACGGGCCCGATCGCGCTGTCGTACGCGGACCAGCGGCGCTGCCCTCACAACCTGAACCTGATCGCGATCCTCGGTGACACCACCCCGGGCAACGCGTCCATGAAGTGCGACGGCCCGCTGTGCGGGACCCAGATCGTCGGCACCGGTCGCCGCCGTACCGACGTGCTCATCGACAACCGGTTCGCCAAGCTCAACGCGATCCGCGCCGACCGCGCCGACGGGGTGTACTTCCGCAACTTCACGGTGCAGCAGGCGGAGTTCAACGCGCTCTACGTGCTCGAGACCGACGGCTTCGTCGTCGACCGGGTGGTCGCGCGCGGCAACGACGAGTACGGCATCCTCGCCTTCGCCAGCGACCACGGCCTGATCCAGCGCGTCGACGCGTACTGGAACGGCGACTCCGGCATCTACCCGGGCTCGGCGTCGGACGTCAACGGCGAGAACGAGCAGTTCGAGCCGACCCGCTACTCGATCGAGATCCGGCACAGCAAGAGCCACCACAACGCGCTCGGCTACTCCGGCACGGCCGGCAACTCCGTGTGGGCGCACCACAACCGGTTCTTCAAGAACGCCACCGGCATCGCGACGGACTCGCTCTTCCCAGGACACCCTGGGCTCCCCCAGGACCACGCCCGCTGGAACGACAACCTGATCTACAGCAACAACGAGAACTACTACGAGCGGTACGTCGACACCGGGGTCTGCGCCAAGCCCATGAAGGAGCGCGGCTACATGAAGGGGACCGTGTGCCCGGTCATCCCGACCCCGGTCGGCACGGGCGTCCTGATCGCCGGTGGCAACTTCAACTCGACCGACCGCAACCACATCTTCGACAACTGGCGCTACGGGACGATGCAGTTCTGGGTGCCCTCGCCGCTGCGCGACGAGTACGACCCGAGCAAGCTCTACGACACCTCCAACGGCAACCGGACCTTCGACAACAAGATGGGCCTCAGGCCCGACGGGTCGACCGCTCACAACGGGCTCGACCACTGGTGGGACGACCAGGGCGTGGGCAACTGCTGGGAGGACAACAAGTCCTCGCGCGAGGGCGGGGTCCCCACCACGAACTTCGCCGTCGACCCGGGCGCCTGCGAGGACGGCGGGTCCCAGTTCGTGCCCGGCCTGCCGGTGAAGGACGCGGGTTTCCTGAGCTGTAGCCAGTACGACCGCAACGACCCGACCTGGCGCCACCCGCCGATGTGCGAGTGGTTCGAGTCCCCCGAGAAGCCGACCGACGAGCAGTCCGACGACCCGCTGGGGCTTGCTGCCCCGGCCGGTCCGTCGGGCCCGATGTCGCCGCTCGGCGGCCCGACGACCGTCGGCGCCCTCGGTGCCTCGCTGGCCGGTGTCGGCCTCGTCCTGCTCATGGGCCTGTCTGCCGTCAGGCGTCGTGGCCTGGCCACCCCGAGGGGCTGAGCGCGCCGTGCGCAGGCTGCTGGTCGTGGCGCTCGCGCTCGTCCTCGTCGGCGCCGGCGCGGGGGTCGCGCTGGCGAGCACAGCGCCGACGCTGGCGGCCCACGGGCCGACCGAGGTCCGCGGCACGGAGGCCAGTGCGGTGTTCCGTGTCGGGAGCCGGACCGTCCGGCAGGTGCGCTACGCGGACGGGGAGACCCTGGTGTACTCCTTCGCGCTCGCCAACGACGGCCGGCTGCCGGTCACGGTCAAAGGGCTCGCGCAGCTCCAGCGCACCCCGAGGCTCTTCCAGTACGTCGGACTCACCGATGCCGAGGGCCGGGAGGAGTTCACGATCCCGGCCGGTCGGCGCACGACCGTCGAGCTCAGCATGGTCATGCACCGGTGCGAGACACTCTCGGCGCGCGCGGGCAGCTTCGCCACGCAGATGAGCCTGCGCGCCGAGCTCGCGGGGGTGATCGACCAGGAGGTCACGGTCACCCTGCCCGAGGAGGTCCACACGGGCTCGCCGCGGGAGGTCTTCTGCCCGAACGCGACCGCTACCTCGCGTCCCCCGGGCTGACCTCCTCGACCGTGTGCCCGTCGGAATCGACCGCCACGTCGACGCGCCGCCCGGGGCTCCCCTGCGCGGTGACGACGACCGTCTCGCCGCGGTGGCGGTCCGCCAGGTCGTCGAGCACACGCAGGGCTTCGGCGTCGCGCGCGAGCACGCCGGCGATCGTCAGAGGCTGCGCCAGAGCCTGAGCGGGCACTCCCAGGGCCTCGGCGAGTGCCTGCGCGCCCGGCCCGCCCCCGCCGTCGTACACCGCGGCCACGCGCTCGTGACCCAGCGTGGCTGCCATGGAGACGTCGGGGCCGGCCAGGAGGAGGAAGCGCGCCGGGCACTGGAGGTCGGACACCACGAGCCGCCGCTCAGGAGATGATCGCGTCGATCGTCTTCTTCAGCGCGCTCGGCTGGGAGGGCCGCCTCGGCGCCCGCTCCTTCGCCTCGAGCATCTCCTCACCGATCTCCTGGAGCTGCTTGCGCCCGAGGCCCTCGCGGACCTGCGGGAACCACTCCTGCTCTTCCTCCTCGATGTGGTGCCGGACGTTCTCGATGAGGACCGTGGTCTTCGCGTCGAAGCGATCCGCGTCCGGCTTCATGGCGGCCAGCTCCACCACCAGGAGGTCGGCGACGTGGTGCTCCTCGTAGGACTCGTCGATGTCGTCCTCGAGGTCGGGCAGCAGGTCACGGACGCGGGGGTACATCACCTCGTTCTCGATGTAGGTGTGCACCGTCAGCAGCTCGATGATCTTGTCGACGAGCCTGCCCTTGGTCGCCGTGGCGTTCTCGCCGGCGTTCTCGAAGTCCTTGAAGGCCTTCAGGATCTCCTTGTGGTCGTCCTTGAGCAGAACGATGGCATCGGTCGACATGGGGCTCCTCCGTGGGCTCGGTACCGTGCGTCCGGCGTACCCGATGTGCCGCAACCTAGTCCCCCGACGGCGAGGGCCATCCTCGTCAGTCGAGGTGGTTGGCCTTCCGGATCGCGTCGACGATGCCGCCCATGATCTCGGTGAGCCCGAAGTCCTTCGGCGTGAACACCGCCGCGACGCCCATCTCCTTGAGCCGCGCCGCGTCGGCCGCGGGGATGATCCCGCCCACGATCACCGGGACGTCCCCGAGCCCCTGCTCCCGCATGCCCTCGAGGACAGCCGGGACCAGCTCCATGTGGGAGCCGGAGAGGATCGAGATGCCCACGCAGTGCACGTCCTCGGCCACCGCCGCGGCCACGATCTGCTCCGGCGTGAGCCGGATGCCCTGGTAGACGACCTCGAAGCCCGCGTCCCTGGCCCGCACGGCGACCTGCTCTGCGCCGTTGGAGTGCCCGTCGAGACCGGGCTTGCCCACGAGTAGCCGCAGCCGCCCGCCGAGCGACTCGGCCGTCTCGAGCACGCGCTCGCGCACCCGGGTGAGCTCGGCGCCCGCCTCGGCCACCCCGACCGCGCCCGAGACACCCGTCGGGGCACGGAACTCACCGAACACCTCGCGCAGCGTCCCGGCCCACTCGCCAGTGGTCGCCCCGGCGCGGGCGGCCGCGAGCGTGGCCTCCATCAGGTTCACGCCCGACTTCGCGTCCGTGGCGAGCCGCTCGAGGGCCGCCCGGACCCCGGACTCGTCGCGCTGGGCCTTCCACTCCTCGACACTCCGGATCGCGGCGTGCTCCGCCTCCGGGTCGGCGGTCTGGATCGCCGCGTCGAGGTCCGCGGTCAGCGGGGAGGGCTCGGTGGACTCGAAGCAGTTGACCCCGACGACCTTGTCCTCGCCCGACTCGATCCGGGCGCGCCGGGCGGCGTGGGAGGAGACGAGCGCCTGCTTCATGTAGCCGGACTCCACCGCCGCGATGGCCCCGCCGATGGCCTGGACCCGGTGCATCTCCTCGCGGGCACCCTCGACGAGGTCGGCGACCTTGGCCTCGATCACCTTCGATCCCTCGAAGATGTCGTCGTACTCCAGCAGGTCGGACTCGAAGGCGAGCACCTGCTGGAGGCGCAGCGACCACTGCTGGTCCCAGGGACGTGGAAGGCCGAGGGCCTCGTTCCACGCGGGCAGCTGCACGGCGCGCGCACGGGCGTCCTTGGACAGCGTGACGCCGAGCATCTCGAGGACGATCCGCTGGACGTTGTTCTCCGGCTGCGCCTCGGTCAGCCCGAGCGAGTTCACCTGCACGCCGTACCGGAAGCGGCGCATCTTCGGGTCCTTCACACCGTAGCGCTCGCGGGTGATCTCGTCCCACAGCTGCACGAAGGCCCGCATCTTGCAGGTCTCCTCGACGAACCGGACCCCGGCGTTGACGAAGAACGAGATGCGACCCACGACCTTCTCGAAGTCGTCGGGCTCCACCTGTCCGGAGTCACGGACGGTGTCGAGGACCGCGATCGCGGTGCACAGCGCGTAGGCGAGCTCCTGCGTCGGTGTGGCACCGGCCTCTTGCAGGTGGTAGCTGCAGATGTTGATCGGGTTCCACTTGGGGATGTTGTTGACCGTGTAGGCGATCAGGTCGCTGGTGAGCCGCAGGGAGTGCTCGGGCGGGAACACGTAGGTCCCGCGCGAGAGGTACTCCTTGATGATGTCGTTCTGGGTGGTGCCCGCGAGCTTGGCGTGCACCTGCTCGAAGTCCGCGTCCGGCCCGGCCTGCTCCTCCGCGACCACCTGGTAGAGCGCGAGCAGCCACATGGCCGTGGCGTTGATCGTCATCGAGGTGTTCATCTCGGTGAGCGGGATGTCCTCGAACAGCCGGCGCATCTCACCGAGGTGCGGCACGGGGACGCCGACCTTGCCGACCTCGCCGCGCGACAGCGAGGAGTCGGGGTCATAACCGGTCTGGGTGGGGAGGTCGAACGCCACCGAGAGGCCGGTCTGCCCCTTGGCGAGGTTCCTGCGGTACAACGCGTTGGACTCTGTGGCGGAGCTGTGCCCCGCGTAGGTCCGCATCACCCAGGGCTTGTCCTTGGGCTGCGGCCGGTCCTTCTCCGGCATGGCGTCTTGCGGCTTCTCGCTCATAACGCAGGAGACTACGACCAACTGAACCCGTCGGTAACTACCTTATGAACTGTCTCACACGCCGAGTACGTCACAGCTCAGGCGGTGACCGCCCTCTCGACCCTGACGAGCCGACGCAGACGCGTGAAGGCGAGGATCCTTCGCAGGGCCGGACTGCACCCACGCAGGACGAGGGCCCGGCCCTCACGGTCCATGACCCGGCCGGCGGCGGCGAGCACCCGGAGCGCGGTGGCGTCGATGGCCTCGACGTCGGCGAGGTCGACGACGAGGTTGCCGGAGGTCGACTCGATCCGCTCGTAGAGGGCCTCACGGACCACGCCTGTCGAGCGAACGTCGAAGTGACCGTGCAGGATCAGCGTCCTGTCGTCCACGGTGAGCTCCATTACCAGTCCCCGGTTCTTGCTCGAGGCAGCCACCCCGTTACGCGAGCCGCCTTGTACCCACTATGACGCACATCATGGGGATTTGGTTGCCTCCGTCCAGGTCATGGAGTGTCCGGATTGGACCGGACTACTGGAAATAGCCCGAATGGGTGGTCCAACCCTCCCCCGATCGCCCTTGACGCCAATCAGCCCGGAAGGTCCCCGAGGTCGGCTCGGGTGACGTCGGCACCTAGGCCGGCCAGGGTCTCGGCGAACCTCGGGTAGCCCCGGTCGATGTGGTGGGACTCCGCCACCTCCGTCGTGCCCTCGGCCGCGAGACCGGCCAGGACGAGGGCGGCGCCGGCCCGGATGTCGTGGGCGACCACGGGAGCACCCGAGAGCGCGGCCCTCCCGCGCACCACGGCGTGGTGGCCGTCGGTGCGCAGGTCCGCGCCGAGGCGGGCGAGCTCCTGGGCGAACATGAACCGCGCCTCGAAGACGTTCTCGGTGATCATGGCCGTTCCCTCGCTCACCGCGGCGAGCGCCATCGCGAACGGCTGGAGGTCGGTCGGGAACCCGGGGTAAGGCAGCGTGACCACGTCGAAGGCCTCGAGCCGGCGGTCGACGTACACCCTGAAGCCGTCCTCCATCACGTCGACCGTGGCGCCGGACGCGGCCATCTTGTCGAGCGCGATGTCGAGGTGGTTGGCGCAAGCACGGTCGACGACGAGGTCGCCGCCGGCGATAGCCGCAGCGAACGCCCAGGTCCCGGCAACGATCCGGTCGGGGACGGTCGCGTGCGCCACCGGGCGCAGCCGGTCGACGCCCTCCACCGTCAGGGTCGAGCTCGAGATGCCGTCGATCTGCGCGCCCATCTCTACGAGCATCGTGCACAGGTCGGCGATCTCCGGCTCCCGCGCGACGTTGTCGATCACGGTGCGGCCGGGTGTGAGGACCGATGCCATCAGCAGGTTCTCGGTGGCGCCCACGCTCGGGAAGTCCAGCCACAGGTTCGCGCCCGACAGGCCCCCGGACGTCTCCGCGACGACGTAGCCGTGCTCGATATGTACCGATGCGCCGAGCTCCTGTAGGCCGGTCATGTGCATGTCGAGGCCGCGGGACCCGATGTTGTCCCCGCCGGGGAGGGCCACGCGCGCGCGACCGCATCGCGCCACCAGGGGTCCGAGCACGCTGATCGATGCCCGCAGCCTGCGGACGAGGTCGTACGGCGCCTCGTGCGCGAGCTCCTCGGGGACCTCTATGGTGACCCGGCCCTCCGCGTCGTGCTCGACGGTGACCCGGCAGCCGAGCTGTTCGAGCAGCTGCGCCATGACCGCCACGTCGAGGATGTCGGGCACGTTCGACAGCACGGTGGTCCCGGGCGCCAGCAGCGCAGCGGCCATCAGCTTCAATGCGCTGTTCTTCGCGCCGTCGACCCGGGCGGTGCCACGCAGCGGACTCGAAAGAGGGCCCTTCGAGCGGATCCGGAACCCCTCCATCAGGCCACCCCCTGAGGGTCGAGAAGGTCGGACGAGTGGGCACCGAATATGCCCGGGCGGGCGTCGAGACTGTCGAGATCGCGCACCCGACGACGATACTGCGACCTATCCCACGCGGCCGCACCTGCCGTAGCCGCTGCGGTCGCCCTAGGGTGTGACGCATGGTCAACCTCACCCGCATCTACACCCGCACCGGCGACGCAGGGCGCACCCGCCTCGGCGACATGAGCGAGACGTCCAAGAACGACCTCCGGCTGCACGCCTACGCCGACGTCGACGAGGCGAACGCCCACATCGGGGCGGCCATCGCGCTCGGAGGGCTCGACGAGGACGTCGTGAAGCTGCTGACCACGGTGCAGAACGACCTGTTCGACGTCGGCGCCGACTTCTGCACCCCGGTCGTGGAGAAGCCGGAGTTCCCGCCACTGCGGATCGAGCAGGAGTACGTCGACCGCCTCGAGGCATGGTGCGACGAGTACAACGAGGGCCTCGAGAACCTCCGCTCCTTCATCCTCAACGGCGGTACGCCGGGGGCGGCGATGCTCCACGTCGCCCGCACGGTCACCCGCCGGGCCGAGCGGGCGGCCTGGGCGGCGTTCGAGCAGCACGAGGAGTCGATGAACGTGCTGGCGATCAAGTACCTCAACCGCCTGAGCGACCTGCTCTTCATCCTCGCCAGGCACGCCAACCGCGAGGAGGGCGACGTGCTCTGGAAGCCCGGCGGCGAGCGCTGACAGATCCCCAAGGTATGCAGGAGTTCTGTCACCTCCCACTGGAAGTTCACCGTGGGAAGTGACAGTTTGCCGTGGGAAGGATGGGTGTCGGCTCAGCGACGGCGGAGGCGACGACCGGGCGGGGCGGCCTCCAGCCAGGCGAGGAAGCCGGTGAGGGCCTCGGGGCTCATCGCCACCTCGAGCGGCCCGGTCGGGGTCTCACAGAGCACGATGGTGTGTCCGGAGTAGAGGGAGTACGACTCGGG
This sequence comes from Nocardioidaceae bacterium, assembly GCA_035688575.1. Classification (GTDB taxonomy): domain Bacteria; phylum Actinomycetota; class Actinomycetes; order Propionibacteriales; family Nocardioidaceae; genus Nocardioides_C. The sequence continues at coordinate 2,068 of DASSMS010000190.1, read as the reverse complement.
ACCCTCGGGCTCCCGGCGTCCGACGTACTCGAGGTCGCTGCGTGAGAACCGCAGCTTCGGACCAGGTGCGAGGGAGAAGATCCGAAACCACTCGAGGTCGTCACCGCTGTAGCGACCGACCCCCAGAACCCACCCGCGCCCGGCCCTGACGGACCGGACGCGGACACTGAACTCGAAGGTGCCGCCGTCGCGCGAGATCCAGCGACGGCGCACGACCAGGGCGACGCCGTAGAGCAGGGCAAGCAGCAGCAGGACACCGACTGCATCGAGCAGCCAAGCCCACCACGGCATCTATCGCCTCCGCTTCTTCACGCCCGTCCTGGCCACCGGGGTGTACCCGGAGGAGACCTCAGGATGCCCGTTCGACAGCCCTGATGCGAGCCTCGGCGCGGCGAACGGCTTCCTCGGCCTCGGCCTCGGAGTCGTACTCGCCCGCGGACTTGGCACGCTCGAGCTCGGCACGAGCCTTCTCGAGGTCGATCTCGTGGGACATCTCCGCGTGCTCGGAGAGGATCGAGATCCGGTTGTTGGCCACCGACAGGAAGCCGGCGTCCACCGCCGCGACCCAGGTCTCGCCGTCGGCGGTCTGGACGTCGACGACGCCGTCCACCATCAGGCAGAGCATCGGGGCGTGGTGCGGCAGGATGCCGACGTCGCCCTCGGTCGTGCGGGCGATGACCATCGTCGCCTCGCCGGACCACACGAGCCGGTCGGCTGCGACCAGCTCAACCTGAAGCAGGTCGTCACTCACGCGGACTCCTCATGAATCTGATAACGGTTGGGTAGCTGGGATCCTGGTGACCCCGTCCCGCGAAGCCCGGTGTGTTCACCGGCACCCCGCGGGACGGGCTCGTTTCAGGGAAGAACTCAGAGGTTCTTCTGGATCTCTGCCCACTTGCGCTCGACGTCGTCGAGGCCACCGCACATGAAGAAGGCCTGCTCCGCGACGTGATCGTACTCGCCGTCGGCGATCTTCGTGAAGGCCTCGATGGTGTCCTCGATCGGGACGGTCGAGCCCTCGATGCCGGTGAACTGCTTGGCGACGTAGGTGTTCTGCGACAGGAACCGCTGGATACGGCGGGCCCGGGACACGATGATCTTGTCCTCTTCGGAGAGCTCGTCGACACCGAGGATCGCGATGATGTCCTGCAGCTCCTTGTTGCGCTGAAGGATCTGCTTGATCCGGATCGCGGTGTTGTAGTGGTCCTCACCGATGAACCGCGGGTCGAGGATCCGCGAGGTCGAGGTGAGCGGGTCCACCGCGGGGTAGATACCGAGCGACGCGATCTCTCGCGAGAGCTCGGTGGTCGCGTCGAGGTGGGCGAACGTGGTCGCCGGAGCCGGGTCGGTGTAGTCGTCCGCGGGCACGTAGATCGCCTGCATCGAGGTGATCGAGTGTCCACGGGTCGAGGTGATCCGCTCCTGGAGCACGCCCATCTCGTCGGCCAGGTTGGGCTGGTAGCCCACCGCGGAGGGCATCCGGCCGAGCAGGGTCGACACCTCGGAACCGGCCTGGGTGAACCGGAAGATGTTGTCGATGAACAGGAGCACGTCCTGCTTCTGCACGTCACGGAAGTACTCCGCCATGGTCAGCGCCGACAGCGCGACCCGCAGGCGCGTGCCCGGCGGCTCGTCCATCTGGCCGAAGACCAGGGCGGTCTGGCCGATGACGCCGGCCTCCTCCATCTCGGCGATGAGGTCGTTGCCCTCACGGGTGCGCTCGCCGACACCGGCGAACACCGACACACCGCCGTGGTCCTTGGCGACTCGCGCGATCATCTCCTGGATCAGCACGGTCTTGCCCACGCCGGCGCCGCCGAACAGGCCGATCTTGCCGCCGAGGACGTACGGCGTCAGCAGGTCGATGACCTTGATGCCGGTCTCGAACATCTGGGTCTTCGACTCGAGCTGGTCGAACGCCGGCGCCTTGCGGTGGATGCCCCAGCGCTCGGAGACCTCGAGCTTCTCGCCCTCGGGCAGGTTCATGACCTGGCCGGTCGTGTTGAACACGCGTCCGAGCGTCTGGTCGCCGACCGGAACCATGATCGGTCCGCCCGTGTCGGTGACG
>DASSMS010000073.1:0-12294 GCA_035688575.1 Nocardioidaceae bacterium | reverse complement strand
CCGACGACCCTCTTGGCGGCCTTGGTGCCGACGACAGATTCGATCTTCGGTTGGGTCAGGCTGGGCCGCTCGTCGACGGGTTCTTGCCCTCGGACTCAGCCGTGGTGCCGGACGAGGTCTTGCCGTCCTCGCTCTCGGCCGCGGCGGGCTTCGGCGTCGACTTCTTGGCGGGCAGCTTGCCGCCCGGGCTGGGCTTCTTCGCCGGCGCCTTCTTCGCGGTGCCCTTCTTGGCAGTGCTCTTCGTCGTCGCCTTCTTGGCAGGCTGCGCGGCGGTCTTTGCGGGGTTCTCCGCAACAGCGGACTCGACCACCTCGGCCACGTCCGCGGGAGATGCCGCGACCTTCTTGCTCGGGGACTTCTTCGCGCTCGCGGCCTTGGTCGCAGGAGCCTTCTTGGTGGCTGGCGACTTCTCGGCCTGGGCCTCCTTCGCGACCGGGCTCTCTGGAGCCGCTGCCTTCTTCGCAGGCGGGGTCTCAGGAGCCGCGGCCTTCTTCGCAGGCGGGGTCTCTGGAGCCGATGCCTTCTTGGCGGGCGCCTCAGCCGGGGCCGCCGGAGTCACGGCCTTCTTGGCCACGGGAGCCTTCGCTGCCGTCTTGGCGGGCGCCTTGGTCTCGGAAGCCGTCTTGGCCGGCGCCTTCTTCACGGGCGTCTCCTGGCCTGCGAGGACGTCACCGTGCTTCTTCGCCGAGTCCGCCGGCTGGGTGTGGGCCGGCTCGTTGACGTCCGGCACGGCCCGCAGGCCCGTGGGGCGCGCCTTGGCAGCCGGAGCCTCCTGCTCGGCCCCACGCTCGGCGGACTTGGTCCCGCCCCTGCGGTTGACCTTCCCGACCGCCGTACCGGCCGCCTTCCCGACCACCGCGCCTGCCGTGTCAGCGACGACCCTGCCCAGCGCGACCGTGCCCTTGGCCTGGTCCACGACCTTGCCGGCCGCAGTCCTCGGGTTCTTCAGCGTGCTCAGAGCGGTCTCGGCGAGCTTCCCCACCGGGTTCTTCCGTGCCACGTTCTTCCCTTTCGTCGATGACGCAGTTCGGTTCCCCGACGTAACCGTATTGAAACGGTCCCACGGCCCCGTCTTTGTAGGCACTTGGACCCTTGAGTCGCTACGGTGCAGGCATGACTGCTGCGGAAGCATCGTCCTATAGCGCCCCGCCGGCCAATGGAGGCCCTCTAGTTGTCCTCGACCACGTCGACAAGTGGTTCGGCCAGCTGCACGTTCTCCAAGACATCAACCTCACGATCAACCGCGGTGAGGTGGTCGTCGTGATCGGCCCGTCCGGGTCGGGCAAGTCGACGCTGTGCCGGGCGATCAACCGCCTGGAGACCATCGACAAGGGCAGCATCTCTCTCGACGGGCAGCCGCTGCCAGAGGAGGGCAAGGGTCTCGCCAAGCTGCGCGCCGAGGTCGGCATGGTCTTCCAGTCGTTCAACCTCTTCGCCCACAAGACGATCCTCGAGAACGTCACGCTCGGCCCGATCAAGGTCCGCAAGCAGCCAAAGGACGAGGCCGAGAAGCGCGCGCGAGAACTGCTCGAACGCGTCGGCATCTCCGAGCAGCAGAACAAGTACCCTGCCCAGCTCTCCGGTGGTCAGCAGCAGCGCGTCGCCATCGCCCGCGCCCTGGCCATGGACCCGAAGGTGATGCTCTTCGACGAGCCCACCTCCGCCCTCGACCCGGAGATGATCAAGGAGGTCCTCGACGTCATGGTCGACCTCGCACAGCGAGGGATGACCATGGTCGTGGTGACCCACGAGATGGGCTTCGCGCGCACCGCCGCGAACCGGGTGGTCTTCATGTCCGACGGCAAGATCGTCGAGGAGAACACCCCCGAGGAGTTCTTCACCAACCCGCAGTCAGACCGCGCCAAGGACTTCCTCGGCAAGATCCTCAAGCACTGACGCAGGGTCCATGAGCTGGGTCGGGCAGCAACGAAGCGCCGGACCAGGAACAGAAGGGGAATGCATTGCGATTCAAGAGAACGAAGGTAGTGCTCGCCGCTGCCGGCCTGTCGCTGGCGCTCGCAGCCTGTGGTGAGGCGGGCACCGGCGGCGGTGGCGAGGGTGTCGACGTCGAGGTCACCGAGAACGCCGCGGACAACTTCGAGGACGGCACGCGGATGAAGGAGCTCGCCGAGTCCGGCGAGATCACCATCGGCGTGAAGTACGACCAGCCCGGCATCGGGTTCAAGGGTGCTGCCGACGACATGCCCAAGGGCTTCGACCCCGAGATGGGCAAGATCCTCGCCGCCTCCCTCGGCATCGCGCCCGAGGACATCACCTGGAAGGAGACGATCTCCGACAACCGGGAGCCGTTCCTCCAGTCCGGTGAGGTCGACCTCGTGATCGCGTCGTACTCCATCACCGACGAGCGTCGCCAGGTGGTCGGCCAGGCAGGTCCGTACTACGTGACCGGTCAGCAGCTGCTGGTGAAGTCGGACAGCGACATCGAGACCCTCGAGGACATCAAGGGCCAGGAGGTCTGCTCCGTCACCGGGTCGACCTCTCTGGACAACGTCGAGGCCGAGGGCGCCAACCCGCGGGGCTTCGACACCTACTCCGAGTGTGTGGACCAGGTCCTCAGCGGCACCGTCGAGGCGATGACCACCGACGGCGCGATCCTGCTCGGCTACGCCGCGGAGAACCCTGACGAGCTGAAGGTCGTCGTGGAGCCCTTCTCCGAGGAGCGCTACGGCATCGGCTACTCCAAGGACTCCCCGGAGATGTGCCAGTGGATCAACGACACGATCGAGCAGTCCTTCGAGGACGGCACCTGGGAGGAAGCCTTCAAGGCAACACTCGGTGAGTCCGGCGTTGACACACCGGAGCAGCCGGAGCTCGACCCCTGCGAGTGAACATCCACTGACCTGAGTGGTCAGTGACACCCGTGGGGCGCCTCGAGACGGGGCGCCCCACGGCCTGTGGCACCGAAGGCGGTGCCTGACGAAGAGGAGGTGTACGCGTTGGACGACGTGATGTCGAACTTCGACCTCGTGTTGAAGGCGTTCGGGCTCACCATCCAACTGCTGGTGTTCTCGGGGATAGCGTCGCTGGTGCTCGGCACCGTGCTCGGCGCCATGCGGGTGGGGCCCGTTTCCGTGCTCGCAAAGTTCGCGGCGATCTACGTCACGGTCGTCCGCAACACGCCGCTGCTGATGGTCTTCGTCTTCGTCTTCGTCGCCGCACCCACGCTCGGCTGGTTCGTGGACACGCCCTTCGTGGTCAAGGGCGTGATCGCCCTGACCGCGTACACCTCCGCCTTCGTCTGTGAGGCGGTTCGCTCGGGCGTGAACTCCGTCTCGCTCGGCCAGGCCGAGGCATCCCGGGCTATCGGGCTCACCTTCTCCCAGTCGATGCAGCTCGTCGTACTCCCCCAGGCCTTCCGCGCAGTCGTCCCGCCGCTCGCCAGCGTCCTCATCGCCCTCGCGAAGAACACCTCGGTGGCCGCCGCGTTCGGCCTCATGGAGGCAACCGCCCGCATGCGGTACTTCACCAACAACAACGCGGACGCCCGCCCGGAGATCTTCCTCATCTTTGCCATCGGCTACATCATCATCGTCGAGGTGATGTCGGCCGGGGCGATCACCCTCGAGCGCCGATGGAGGGTCGCCCGATGAGCTCCGTCCTCTACGACACCGCCGGCCCGCGCACTCAGGCGCGCCACCGGATCTACTCCGTCATCGCCTGGGTCGCGCTTCTCGCCGCGATCGGCGCCGTGGTCTGGCGGATGTTCGACACAGGGCAGTTCGAGTACGAGCAGTGGGAGCCGTTCGTCACGCCGATCTACATGCAGGCGATCCTCCAGGGTCTCTGGGAGACGCTGCAGATGGCGTTCCTGTCGATCATCTTCGCGGTGGTCTTCGGGCTGATCTTCGGAGTCGGCAAGCTGTCGGACCACGCATGGGTCCGCTGGCCCTGCTGGGTGGTCGTGGAGTTCTTCCGTGCGGTGCCGGTGCTGCTGCTGATGGTGTTCATCTACTTCACCTACGGCGTCGGCGACGGGTTCGGAGCCTACTGGGCGGTCGTCATCGCGCTGACGTTGTACAACGGCTCAGTGCTCGCCGAGGTGTTCCGCGCGGGCATCAACGCCGTTCCCCGAGGACAGTCGGAAGCGGCCTACGCCATAGGCATGAGCAAGACCCAGGTGATGACGATCGTGCTCCTGCCGCAGGCTGTGAAGATCATGCTGCCGGCCATCATCAGCCAGATGGTGGTAGCCCTCAAGGACACCAGCCTGGGTTACTACATCACCGCACCAGGTCTGACGTTTGTCGGCAAGCAGATCTACGGAGAGTTCAAGAACCAGTTCCAGACGGTCCTCGTGATCGCCGCGATCTACATCCTCGTCAACCTGATCCTCAGCTGGGTGGCTACGTGGATCCAGCGCAGGTTCGTCGGGGAGAAGCGCCTCGAGGTGCAGGAGGTCCAGGGCACCGCCGAGTCCGGCGCCAGCCAGGGCTCCGCCTTCTAGGCGGCTTGGAGTCCGGCGCCAGCCGGGGCGCCCCGACGCCGGCCAGGGCGCGGCTTTCTAGACGGCTGCCGGCTTCTCCTCCGAGGCCTTCGGCTTCTCGGTCACCCAGAGCCGGATCACACCCTCGACCACGACCGTCCCGTCCTCCCGGACACCTCGCACCCGTACCGGCAGGTCCGGGTCGTCACCGGTCCAGGCGGCGGGTTCGGTCTCGGCGATGCAGGTGATGTCACTGGTGGCCTTGGCGGTGTAGCTGACCTCCATCCCCTTCGGGATCCACCGCCGGTCCGCCGGGATCGTGACCTCGGCGAGCGCCCCCATCGCGGCCTCGAGGCCGTTGCAGATGGCGATCACGTGCACGGTCCCGATGTGGTTCTGCACGCGGCGGCGCTTCTTGATCCGCAGCTCGGCGTAGTTGGGTCGCAGCTCCACGAATTGCGGGCTGACCGTGCCGAAGTACGGCGCCTTCTGCGAGAAGAACAGCGAGAAGATCTTCTTGCCGGCCGGGAGCCGGTTGACCTGGTTGTAGAGGTCCATCACGTTTGCCATGGAGCGAGATATTACCCGCAAGTAACCTCGGTGTCAGCGGGCGACCTCGGTGGCCCTCGACTCGCGGATCACCGTGACCTTGATCTGACCGGGATAGGTGAGCTCCTCCTCGAACTGCTTGGCGATGTCGCGGGCGAGCACCTGCGCCGCGATGTCATCGACCTCGTCGGGGAGGACCATCACGCGGACGTCCCGGCCGGCTTGCATCGCGAAGACCCGCTCCACACCCGGCTTCGCCATCGCGATCTCCTCGAGGCGGTGCAGCCTCTCGACGTATGACTCGAGGGACTCGCGGCGCGCACCGGGCCTGCCACCGCTGATCGCGTCCGCCGCCTGCGTGATCACGGCTTCGATGCTCCGCGGCTCGACCTCGTTGTGGTGCGCCTCGATGGCGTGCACCACGTCGTCGTGCTCGCCGTACTTGCGGGCGAGCTCGGCACCGACGATCGCGTGCGAGCCCTCGACCTCGTGGGTCAGGGCCTTCCCGATGTCGTGCAGGAACGCGCCACGCACACACAGCGCCCTGTCGAGACCGAGCTCGTCTGCGAGCAGTCCGGCTGCGTGGCCGGACTCGACGAGGTGGCGCAGGACGTTCTGGCCGTAGGAGGTGCGGTACTTCAGCCGGCCCAGCGTCGCGATCAGCTCGGGGTGCAGGTCGGTGATGCCCATCTCGAGGGCGGCGTCCTCACCGGCACGGACACAGAGCCGGTCGACCTCGAGGCAGGACCGCTCGTGGACCTCCTCGATGCGGGTCGGGTGGATCCGGCCGTCGGCGACGAGATCCTCGAGGGTCAGCCGGGCCATCTCGCGGCGAACCGGGTCGAAGCAGCTGAGCAGCACGGCACCCGGAGTGTCGTCGACGACGAGGTTCACCCCGGTGATCTGCTCGAAGGAGCGGATGTTGCGACCCTCGCGACCGATGATCCGGCCCTTCATGTCGTCGCCCGACAGCTGGACCGTCGAGACGACCGACTCGGTGGTCTGGTCCGATGCCAGCCGCTGGATCACAGTGGCGAGAACCCGCTTGGCTCGGGCCTCGGCCTCTTCCTGGGCAGCGCGCTCGATGTCGCGCGCGGCGATGGCCGCGGCACGCTTCGCCTCGCCCGCGATGCTCTCGACCAGCTGGTCGTGGGCGTCCTGCGCGGTCAGGCCGGCGACGCGCTCGAGGGTCCGCCGGCGCTCCTCCTCGATGTCGAGGAGCTCGGCGCGCTTGGCTTCGACCTCCGCCTCGACCGCCGCGATCTCCAGCGCACGGGCCTCCAGGTTCCGGGACTCGGCGTCGAGCCGCCCCTCTCGCTCGCTGAGCCGATGCTCGCGTCGCTCGATGTCCTGCCGCTGCTCGTGGAGGTCGCGGTGCAGGTCGTGCTCGTGCTTCGCGGCCCGATGACGGTTGAGAAGCACCACCGCGATCGTCCCGACGCCCGCAACGACGAGCAGCGTGATGATCGCGAGGAGCCACTCGACCATGCCGTTGAGCAGCATGGGGTAGGTCTCACCAGCCTGGTCCGCCGAAATGGCAAGTCTGTTCATCCCAGGCTCCTGTCGCTATGAACGCGACGCGGGTACACCTGAGCGAGCGACAGCAAGACTGCCGCTGGCTCTCGAACGTACGTGTCGCGCATGTCCGGCTGACGCCGGGTCAATGTCTTCTCGGGTCCGATTGCTCGGAAAGGTCCTGCTCTTTTGAGGCTAGGTCGCGGACCCGGACCGGTCAAGGAGACTCAGAACGGCGAGCCATCCGGCCGCTGCGTCACTGGTCCAGGCCAGCCGGCAGGTCGCTGTCGTCGGAGGCGTCGAACCCGGAGGCGTCGAGCTCCTCGCGAACGACGCGCCAGACCACCTCACCACTGTGACCCTTGCGGGCGAGCATGCCCGTCAGACGACGGGTGGCGGTGGCGCGGTCGACCCGACGCAGGCCGCGGAGCTTGCGCCGGACCAGGGTGCGCGCGGCCTCCTCCTCATCCTCGGGCTCGATCTCCTCGAGCGCCTCGCGGGCCACGTCGTCGTCGATGCCCTTGCGACGCAGCTCCTGGGCGAGCGCCCGTCGTCCGAGACCCTTGCCGGGTTGCCGCGACTCGACCCAGGCACGGGCGAAGGCGGCGTCGTCGATCAGGCCGACCTCCTCGAACCGGGTCAGCAGCCGCTCGGCAACCTCCTCGGGGACACGGCGCTTGGCCAGCTTGGTGGCCAGCTCGGCGCGGCTGCGGGCCTGCCCGGTGAGCTGGTCGAGCAGGATCTTGCGCGCCACCTCCTCGGCGTCCGCGTCCGGTCCGAGGAGGACGGGGTCGTCGGGCGGAGACACAGCACCGCCGTCCGCCTGGGTCTCTGGGAGGTGAGAGCCAGACGGACGGCGTCCTGCTGGGTGCGGCACGGAGGAGGTCAGAAGTCGACTCCGGTCGGCTCGGCCGGACCGGCGCCAGGGGCGTCGACCTGCGGACCCACCCCGAGCTTCTCGAGGATGCGCTTCTCGAGCTCGTTGGCCAGGTCGGGGTTGTCACGCAGGAAGTTGCGCGCGTTCTCCTTGCCCTGGCCTAGCTGGTCGCCCTCGTAGGTGTACCAGGCTCCGGCCTTGCGGACGAGTCCCGCCTCGACGCCCACGTCGATCAGACCGCCCTCACGGCTGATTCCCTGGCCGTACATGATGTCGAACTCCGCCTGCTTGAACGGCGGAGCCACCTTGTTCTTGACGACCTTGATGCGGGTGCGGTTGCCGACCATCTCCTGGCCGTCCTTGAGCGTCTCGATGCGCCGCACGTCGAGGCGGACCGAGGAGTAGAACTTCAGCGCCCGACCACCGGTCGTGGTCTCCGGCGAGCCGAACATCACGCCGATCTTCTCGCGCAGCTGGTTGATGAAGATCATCGTCGTGCCGGCGCTGTTGAGCGCACCGGTCATCTTGCGCAGCGCCTGGCTCATGAGGCGCGCCTGGAGGCCGACGTGGCTGTCACCCATCTCGCCCTCGATCTCGGCGCGGGGCACCAGGGCGGCCACCGAGTCGATGACGATCAGGTCGAGCGCACCGGAACGGATCAGCATGTCGGCGATCTCGAGCGCCTGCTCACCGGAGTCGGGCTGGGAGACCAGGAGCGCGTCGGTGTCGACGCCGAGGGCCTTGGCGTACTCCGGGTCGAGCGCGTGCTCGGCGTCGATGAACGCCACGATGCCGCCGGCGCGCTGGGCGTTGGCCACCGCATGCAGGGCGACCGTGGTCTTACCGGAAGACTCAGGACCGTAGATCTCCACGACCCGGCCGCGCGGGAGACCGCCGATGCCCAGGGCGACGTCGAGGGAGATCGCACCCGTCGGGATGACCTCGAGGGGGGCACGGGTCTCGTCGCCGAGACGCATGACCGAGCCCTTGCCGAACTGACGTTCGATGTTTGCGAGTGCGGCGTCCAACGCCTTGTCGCGGTCTCCACCAGCCATTGAAGTAATCCGTCCGTCTGTCCGCTTGCTCGCGGATCCTGAGCTCTTCTTCATCGCGGTTGACACTAGAGGGCACCTCCGACAGTTCTCGATCACACGAGCTCGTCTGTGGAAGTTCAGCCTCTGCGTCGTGGTTGTGGACCAACCCTAACCCGAACAGGTGTTCGATCAACCGCGACACGCCAGTTCCGCCTCGGCCGTGCACGTCCCGGCACGAGCAGCCCGCTCAGGGAGGTCCCTCAGAGACCCAGCGGCTCGTCCCCGTCGGCGCCCCCGGCCGTCGTACCGCCGCTCGCGCGCCGGGCGAACTCCGACGCGGTCATCACGCCGGTCACCAGCAGGGCGGCGAAGATGTTCAGCGCTCCGAAGCCGAGCGACCCCATCACGAGGCCGGCCATGACGCCCGCGGCCGCCGCGACGACGCCCATGACCAGGTCCGCCGCGCCCTGCACGTCTGTCCGGGCGTCGAGCGGGGTGGACTCCGAGAGCAGCGTGGACGAGGCGACGGTGCAGAACGACCACCCGAGCCCGAGCAGGAACAGCCCCCACCCGATCTGCCAGGACGCCCCGGCAGGCGAGGTACCGGACAGCCCCACGGCGACGAACAGGATCACGGCGCCCGCCATCATCACGGGGACCCGGCCGAACCGGTCCGCCGACCAGCCCACGACGGGAGCGAAGGCGAACATGCCGAGGACGTGGGCGCTCACCACGACCCCGATGATCTCGAGCTCGGCGCCGCCGTGATGCATGTGCAGGGGCGTCATCACCATCACCGCGATCATCACCGCGTGTGCGAGCGCGAGGGTCGCGATGCCTGCGGAGACGTTGGTGCGCGTGCGTACCACCTCGCGCACGCGAGACCACTTGGTCCCGGTCAACGCGGCGGTCCGTGACCCTGTGTCGACCGCGGCCTCCCGGGCCACGAGCAACGGGTCAGGACGCATGAACACGCCGATCACCAGAGCCGACGCGAGCATCCCGAGCAGGCCGAAGAGGAAGGGGCCTGTGAGCGCCGGCAGGCCCCAGTCGTCCGCGACGTCACCGGCGACCCCGGTCAGGTTGGGGCCTGCCACCGCCCCGATCGTGGTCGCCCACACCACGAGGGACAGTGCGCTCGCGCGACGGTTCGGACGCGCCAGGTCGGTCGCCGCGTAGCGCGACTGGTTGTTCGCCGCAGTGGTGGACCCGAGCAGCGTCGCCCCGAGCAGCAGGGTCGCGAACGAGTCGATCACGCCGGCGACGACACACAGTGCACCACCCGAGGCTCCCAGGAGGTAGCCGAGCATCAGGCCTGGACGTCGGCCACGCTTGCCCATCAGATGGGCCAGGAGGAACGACGCCACCGCCGCCCCGAGGACCTGCATGGTCTGGGCGAGGCCCGCCAGGTCAGGAGAGCCGAGGATGTCCTCTGCCAGGATCGCGGCCACCGCGATGCCGATGGTGATCCCGAGACCGCCCATCCCCTGCGCCGCGACGAGCGTCCACAGGGTGCGGCGTTGTACCTGCTGGATCCGGTGGTCCGGCCAACGGACCCCGCCGGCCACTCCCCTGGCGAACTCCGAGGCAGTTCCACCGACCCATCCGGCGACGCGACGGCCGGCCCGGCTCGTAGACTGATGCTGGTTCACGCGCCGATCGTCTCACCTGCCGGTGAGGCCTGAGGCCGAGGTCAGCGTTCAGAGGCGGGAAGTCCCAGCGTGCGCCAGACCGCCTGCCACACCCGCTTGGGGCTCTCCCCCGCGTCGAGGGCCTGCTCGACGGTCCGACCGCCGAGCTCGGCGATGACGTGCTCCCGCGACCAGGTCCGGGCGTAGGAAGATCCCAAGGCATGCTCCATCCGTGCCCAGAACTCGGTGTGGCGCATGCGCCCCCCTGCCTCCTCATCGCGGTCCTCGGGACGAGAGTACGTCGCCAAGCCGGGCCTGCGAGAATGGGCCGCATGCCCGCCGAGTTCCTCGTCCGTCCGGCCGTCGAAGATGACCTCTCCGACATAGCAGCGATCTACGAGCACGAGATCGCGAACAGCATCGCCACGTTCGACCTCGAGCCGCCCGACTCGTCGTACTGGCACGAGAAGCTCGCGGGCAACCACCCCGGTGACCACCTCCTCGTCGCCGTCGACGAAGACGAGGACGTCGTGGGCTACGCCTACTCCTGGAGCTTCCGGCCCCGGCCGGCGTACAGCCTGACCCGGGAGACCTCGATCTACCTCGACCCCTCGGTGCGCGGCAAAGGCATCGGAAGACTGCTCTACCCGGCCCTGCTCGACACGATGGCCGACTCCGGCGTACACACGGCCGTGGCCCTGGTCGCGATGCCGAACCCGGGCAGCGTGAACCTCCACAAGTACTGCGGGTTCGAGCAGGTCGGGCAGATGCGCGAGGTCGGTTACAAGTTCGACCAGTGGATCGACGTGCTGTGGTTCCAGAAGATGCTGCACCCGGCGCAGCACGCAACACCGGCAGCACACATCATCCTCACCGACTGAGCCGGGCAAGAAGGCCGAACCGGGCGTGCGTGCCCCCCAGTGTGGGGACGTTGGCCTGCCACGTCGGGACGATCGTCCCTCGCACACACCCCCATTCGCTCACACTCTGTTAACAGGGGGTTGAGGGGGTAATCGTGCACGAGCACAGCGAACCCGGCAACGTCGACTTCGACGGCCAGCCGGAGCTCGTCGCGCACCGACACCCGCTCGCGATGGTGTACGGCGGAGGTGGTGTTTTCGGCATCGCCTACACCTCCGGGGTCGCCGCGGGGCTCGCCGACAACGGGATCGACGTCGCCTCCGCTCCGTCGCTCGGCACCTCCGCAGGGTCCTGGACGGCCTCAGCGCTGGCTCTCGGCATGGAGTACGACGACTTCACCGACGTGCGAAGCCCGACCGTCCCGAACATGCGACCCGGTGTACTCGTCGAGATCGCCCGCGAGCTCTTCGGCGACGCGTCCCACCACCTCGTGTCTGTCTCGGCGATGTGTGTGCGCACCCGCCGCCGCCACATCCTGGACGGCGGGGCGTACCCGCTGGCCGACCTCGTCGCCGCGTCCTCCGCCGTACCGGGTCTGCTGCCTCCCCACCGCATCGAGGGTCGGCTGTACGTCGACGGCGGAATGTGGTCGGCGACCTCTGTCGACGCGGCCGCCGAGGCCGATCGTGTGATCGTGGTGGCGCCGCTCGCCGGATCCGTCCTCGGTCCCATGGGACGCACGGCGGGATTCCTGCTCGAGCGAGAGCTCCAGCGCTGGCGGAGCCGCCACCCCGACAGCACCGTGCATCTCATCCGGCCGAACCGCGAGATCGCCCGGTTGGCCGGCCGGAACCCGCTCGGCCTCTTCGACGACGAGCGAGCGCGCAACGTCTACCCGCTCGCCTACGAGCAGGGGCTGCACTGTGGAGCGCAGATCGCGTCGGACACGCGTCCCGCGGCCTGAGCCAGGCTCAGTGAGCCCGACCCGCCCGCCCGCCGACTGTCGGGCCCGGCGGCCCCACCGGGGACCGGTCAGGAGAGCAGGATCTTGTGCAGCCGCCGGGAGACGACCATGAGTCCGATGGCGCCCATCGCGGTGAGGTACACCACCGAGATCACCGAGTCCCATGACAGGGCACCGGTCGTCAGCTCCCGGCACAGCACCACGCCGCGGTAGAGCGGGGTCACCTCGACGACCCAGCGGAGGAAGCCGCTGACCGGGAAGAACGTCGCGGAGAACAAGAACATCGGGATGATCGCGAGCTGGACGTACTCGAAGTCCTGCCAGGACTTCATGAACGTCGTCAGGGCCATGCCGGCGCCAGCGAAGGCGAAGCCGATCAGCCAGGTCGCGGGCCAGGCAAGAATCGCCCACCAGGACTC
>DASSMS010000194.1:0-5584 GCA_035688575.1 Nocardioidaceae bacterium | reverse complement strand
CTAGAAGCGGCGCACCACCCACGCCCGAGGTCCCATCACGATCCGCGGCTTCAGCTCGGGATCGAGCCAGCGCACCAGCCACCGCACGTGCTTGATCGGCGCCGAGACACAGCCGGCTGTGTAGCGCTTCTCCTTCACGTGGAGGAAGATCCCGCCCCCGCGGTCGGTGTCGGCGGTCTCCCGTGCGACGTACTGCTTCCGCTTCGCCGACCACCGGACGCCGCGCGGGAGGTTGAAGCCGAGCACGATGCTGTAGGCGTACTCGTAGGGGTAGCTCGCGAGGCGTTCCACGTAGTCCGAGCGCCACCGCGTGGTGGCGGCCTTCGACGGCTGGAAGATGTTGTACGTCGCTGCGTCCCGCGGCTCGTAGGGCCAGAAGTCGTTGCCGTCCACGCGGCGGTAGGGCAGGCGGCTGCCGGGGTCGGCGCGCGTGCCGAACACCGACCGCATCGTGAACCGCCCAGCCGGGGTGGTCCCCGTCGACTGACGCCGCTCGCGTGCTCGGACGAACCCGTTCCAGCCGAGCGAGGCGCGCACGGGCCCGCGCACGAGGTGCCACGAGTCGCCTCGCCGGCGCCAGACCCGGATCGTGGCCGAGGTGTCGGACCAGCGGCCGCTGGTCACGGTCACCATCTGCTTCACCGACGCCGGCACGTCTACCTTGGAGGCAAGGTTGCTCGAGGCGGCCTCCGCCGGTGGGCTGGACGGGCCGGCCAGCAGGCCGGTGAGCATCAGCAGCGTCACGAAGGCTGTCGCCGCCGGCCCCCGGGCGGCTCGTGGCACGGTCTCGTCACCGTCCCTCGAAGACCGGCTTCTCCTTCGCCACGAACGACGCAACAGCCTTGGCGTGGTCGTCCGTCGCGCCGGTCAGCGCCATCATCTTTGCCTCGAAGTCCAACGAGGTCTCGAAGTCGTGCCCGGCAGAGAACTCGAGGGAGCGGCGCACCGCTCCGAACGCGACGGTGGGGCCACCGGCCAGGCGCTGGGCCAGCGTGGCGACCTCGTGCTGGAGGTTCTCGGTGTCCACGACCTTGGAGGCCAGGCCCAGGTCGAGCGCCTCCTGGGCGGGGATCGTGCGCGGGAAGTACAGCAGTTCCAGCGCCCTCGCCCGGCCGACGAGCCGGGGGAGCGTCCACGAGGCCCCGGTGTCACACGAGAGGGCGACGCCGGTGAACGCGAGGTTGAACCCGGCGGACTCGGAGAGGACCCGGAAGTCGCAGGCGAAGGCGAGGGAGGCCCCGGCGCCCGCGGCGACGCCGTTGACCGCCGCGATGACCGGCTTGTTCATCGTGGCCAGCGCCTTGACGGTCGGGTTGTAGTGCTCCGGGACGGTCCGGAAGAGCTCGTCGGAGGAGCTGCTCTGGAGGATCTCGATGTGCTCCTTGAGGTCCTGACCGACGCAGAAGGCCCGACCCGAGCCGGTGAGGACGACACACCGCACGGCCTGGTCGTCGGCGGCCTTGGTCACCGCGTCACGGAGGGCGACCTTCGTGGCCACGTCGAGGCTGTTCATCGCGTCCGGACGGTTGAGCGTGATCGTGGCAACCCCGTCGGAGACGACGTAGGTCACGGGCTGGTCGGTCATGAAGGGTCTCCACTCTCGATCGGGGCAAGGCAGCGGTCGACGAACCGGGAGGCCGCGGGCAGCAGCCGTGCGGCCTCCTCGGCGAAGAACCTAGCGGCGGCGTGGCCGGGCCAGTCGGCAGGGAGCAGCTCCACCGGCAGCCCGGGATCGCTGAAGAGGAACTTGCGCCACTCATGGACGAGGTGGGACCGCACCACGAAGGCTCGCTCGTCCTCCGCGAGCTGTGCCGCGCCGAGCACACGCTCCGGGTCCTCGACCATGGCACGGGCGGCGCTGTGCCAGGAGGCGTAGGCCGCCCCGAGCGCGTCGAGGTCCCACGCCATGCGGGCCAGCGCGGCGGCGTCGCCGTCGTACGCCTCGAACCGGGTCACGCTCGCACCCTCCGCTGCCAGCAGAGCCTCCGCCTCGGGGGAGGGGTAGGGGCTGATCCAGGTGCCGTCCGCCAGCTGCGCGTAGCCGAGGAAGGAGAGGCCCGAGCGGACCCGCTCCCGGTTGGGCCGCTGGGGTGGAGCGCCGAGGACAAGGAGGTCCCAGCCGCCCTTCCAGCCGCCGTCACGGGTGCGGTAGATCCGTGCCGCCGCGTCGTCGAGACGCTGACGTGCCCGGTCGGTCAACGCGTAGCCGCGTCCCCCCTGGACCTCGACGGGCTCGAGCCAGCCCTGCCGCACCATCCGCGAGATAGCGGTCCGCACCGCCGGCGAGGTCACGCCGAGCGGGGCCAGGATGCGCACCAGAGCGGCCACCGGCGCCCGGCCTCCGCGAGGGCGCAGGTGGTCCCCGAAGAGGTCGAAGAGCGCGGACCTGGCGTGCACACGAGGAGTCTGCCGCAATCTGGGCGAACCCGCTGCAGGTGTCCCTTCGGTAACTGTCGGGAGGATGTGGTCTGAGTGGCGGGAGAAATGAGCGATACTAGGCGTGTTAACGCGGCGCGCCACGGTGATTTCCATTCGGTGTGGGAGGGACCACACCGGCTCGGCGTCGCAGGACCAAGGAAGAGGTGTGCGCATGGCGGCGATGAAGCCGCGGACGGGCGACGGCCCGCTCGAGGTCACGAAAGAAGGGCGCGGCATCGTGATGCGCGTCCCGCTCGAGGGTGGTGGCCGACTCGTCGTCGAGCTCAACGCCGAGGAAGCTGGTGCGCTCGGCGCGGCCCTCAACGAGGTCGTCGGCTGACCGACCCGGCCATCGGGCGCTTCGACCCGAGACGCTGAAGGACCCTGGGCCCCAGAGGGCGCCCAGGGTCTTCGGTTGTCATCACGCCC
This sequence comes from Nocardioidaceae bacterium, assembly GCA_035688575.1. Taxonomy (GTDB): domain Bacteria; phylum Actinomycetota; class Actinomycetes; order Propionibacteriales; family Nocardioidaceae; genus Nocardioides_C. The sequence continues at coordinate 2,737 of DASSMS010000194.1, read as the reverse complement.
GAGATGAGTAGGGTCGGGCTGCGCCCTGCGACTGGCGTGGCCCACCACCGCGACCCAGGCTGCCGCTCGGCGACGCCTGCCCCGACCACGCTCACCACCCTTCTTCGACAGCCTTACAGGGGGAACACCACAGTGGCCCTGCCCAACCAGGTCTCTCCGCCACAGATCGCGCTCAGCAGCGCCGCCCCGACCGGGGTGCTCGGCGCGGACGCGGTGGCCGTGCCGCTGCTCACCGGCGACGAGGGGCCCACGCTCGGGCCGGGTGCCGCCGAGCTCCTCGACGAGATCGACCTCGACGTGTTCGCGCTCCTCGAACACCACAAGGTGACCGGCAAGACCGGCGAGGTGGTCGAGCATCCCGTGCTGTCCCGCGAGGGCCTCACGAACGACAGCCTGCGAAGCGTTCTGCTCGTCGGCGTGGGTCAGGGCCGCCCCGCCGACCTCCGCAAGGCCGGTGCGGCGCTCGCGCGCCGCGCGAAGAACAAGGAGACCGTGGCGACCTCGCTGGCGGCGCTCAGCGACGACGCAGGTCTGCGCGCCCTCGTCGAGGGCCTGGTCCTCGGCTCGTTCGGGTTCCACCGTCGGTCGGACGGAGCCAAGGAGCAGCCGGTCAGCCGGGTAGTGCTGGCAGGCGTCTCCGACGCGGCCGAGCGCCAGCAGGCACTCGAGCGCGCGCTCGCCCTGGCCGGTGCGGGCTGGATGGCCCGGACCCTCGCCCTGGTCCCGGCCAACGAGAAGAACCCCGCCTGGATGGCCGAGCGTGCCACCGAGATCGCGAAGTCCTCGGGACTGAAGGTCCGGGTCTGGGACGAGAAGCAGCTCGCGACGGAAGGCTTCGGCGGCATCGTCGGCGTCGGTAAGGGCTCGGCGAACCCGCCGCGCCTGATCCGGCTCGACTACACCCCACGGGGCGCGCGGAGGAACACCCCGCACGTCGTGCTCGTCGGGAAGGGCATCACCTTCGACACCGGCGGCCTCTCCATCAAGCCGGCCGAGGCGATGATGAACATGAAGCGGGACATGACCGGTGGCGGTGTCGTCCTGGCTGTCATGGGCGCGCTCGCCGACGTCGACTGCCCGGTCCGGGTCACGGGGCTCGTCCCCACCGCCGAGAACGCCGTGAGCGGGTCTGCGATCCGACCCGGGGACGTGATCCGCCACTTCGGGGGCCGCACCAGCGAGGTTCGCAACACCGACGCCGAGGGGCGCCTGGTGATGGCGGATGCACTCGCCTACGCCGTGTCCGAGGTCAAGCCCGACGTCATCGTCGACGTGGCCACCCTGACGGGTGCGATGAAGGTCGCCCTGGGGCAGCGCACGGGTGGCTTCTTCTCCACCGACGATGCCCTCGCCGACCTGATCGCGACCGCCGGAGCCGCCGCGGGGGAGCCGCTGTGGCGGATGCCCCTGGTGGAGGACTACGAGGAGCGCCTCGAGTCCAAGGTCGCCGACGCTGACAACGCGGCGGGGGGACCTGGAGCGATCACCGCTGCGCTGTTCCTGCGCCACTTCACAGGCGGCCTGCCCTGGGCCCACCTCGACATCGCCTCGGTCGGTGACTCGCCCGTGGACGCGTTCGAGTGGACCAGCGGGGCGACCGGGTTCGGCGCCCGGGCACTGCTGCACTGGCTCGAGCTGCGCGAGCCCCTGGCCGGGGTCACCGCCTGACGTCTCTACCTCTGGAGGTTGCCATGCACGGTCTGACGGTCCGCTGGTCCCTCGCCGACGCGCCCGAAGGGGTTGAGGAGGCGCTGGCCGCCTACGTCGAGTCGACCTCGCACGCGAGGTTCACCGGCAAGCCGGGGCTGCGCTTCAAGACCTGGCGGATGCGAGCGGGGGAGTGGTTCGAGGGCTGCTACGTCTTCGAGACCCCCCAGGCGCGCGACGCCTTCGAGAAGGAGTTCGGCGAGGTGGCCGCCGAGTCACCCGGGTCGCAGATCGTCGGCTCACCTCCGGTGCTGATCGAGCCCTGCGAGATCGTCGCTGTGGCGGAGGGCGGCTCGGGCTTCCTTGCCGCCCCCTCCTACCGCTGACCCGGTGCCGCGCTCACACACGGGCGCGCCGTCCGGTCCGTGGGCCTCGTGAAGGGCCTCGAGACCCTTCATCGCCACCGGTGACCGAGCGGCGTTACCTCCCGCGTCAGGACTCGGGGGTCCACACCTTCTTCGCGACGAGCAGACCGTCGCCGACCGGGAGCAGCAACGGCAGCAGCCGGTCGTGGTCGCGGACCGTCCTGCCGAGCTCACGGATCGCGACGGTCTCCGCGTCGCGCTGCGCGGGGTCGGCGACGCGGTCGTGCCACAGGGCGTTGTCGAAGGCGACGATTCCGCCCGGCTTGAGCAGCCGCAGCGCCTCGGTGAGGTAGTCGGAGTACTCGAGCTTGTCACCGTCGCAGAACACGATGTCGTAGTGACCGTCGGTGAGCCTCGGGAGCACGTCGAGGGCCGCACCGGGGATGAGGCGTACGCGCTGGGGCGGGATGCCGGCCTCGGTGAAGGTCTGCTTAGCCAGCCGCTGGTGCTCGGCCTCCGTGTCGACCGTGGTGAGGACGCCGTCGGGGCGCATGCCGCGCAGCAACCAGAGCCCGGAGGCGCCCGTGCCCGTGCCGATCTCCACGGCGGCGCGCGCCTCGGTGACCGCGGCAAGGAACCGCAGCGTGGCTCCACCGCCGGGGCCGATCGGCACGACGCCGACCTCCTTGGCGCGGCTGCGCGCGGCAGCAAGTACCTCGTCCTCG
>DASSMS010000090.1:0-6132 GCA_035688575.1 Nocardioidaceae bacterium | reverse complement strand
GTGCCGGTGGTGCCGACCGGCACGAGGTCGGTGAGCGGCTCGTGGGTGACCGGGTCGTACTCCGACGGCGGCACGATCACGCGCCCGTCTCCGGCGCGCCCACCGAGCACCCTCCGGTCACGCAGGCCGGTCATGAAAGATGAGAGCACCGGCCCGAGGGATCGTGTGTAGTCGAACTCCACGCGCAGGGGTGCCTTGAGGGTGCCGGTCATGGGCTAAAGTGAAACAGGTTCTCGTTTTGTTCCGCAACCCCTCGGAGGGTTGGCGGCGGAAGTCAGGGTGGTCGTCACATGAAGCTAGGACTCCAGCTCGGCTACTGGGGAGCGCAGCCCCCTGAGGGTGTCGGTGAGCTCGTCGAGGAGGCCGAGCGTGCAGGCTTCGATGCGGTGTTCGCGGCCGAGGCGTGGGGCTCGGACGCATTCACGCCGCTGGCCTGGTGGGGCCATCGCACCTCGAGAATCAAGCTCGGTACGTCGATCGTGCAGATGTCCGCGCGCACGCCCACGTCCTGCGCGATGCATGCGCTGACCCTCGACCACCTCTCGGGAGGGCGCGTCGTCCTGGGCCTGGGCGTCTCGGGACCCCAGGTCGTCGAGGGGTGGTACGGCCGGCCCTTCTCGAAGCCGCTGGCCAGGACCCGTGAGTACATCGGCATCATCCGCCAGGTCATGGAGCGCAAGGCGCCGGTGACCAACGACGGCCCGCAGTACCCGCTGCCCTACACGGGTGAAGGCGCCCTCGGCCTGGGCAAGCCGCTCAAGCCGATCACCCATCCTCTGCGGGCGGACCTGCCCGTCTGGATGGGGGCCGAGGGGCCCAAGAACGTCGCTCTGGCTGCCGAGATCGCCGACGGGTGGCTGCCGATCTACTTCTCGCCTCGGATGGCCGAGATGTACTCCGGCTGGCTCGAGGAGGGGTTCGCCCGGCCGGGCGCCCGTCGTACCCGCGAGACGTTCGAGATCGCCGCCACCTGCCAGCTCGTCGTCACCGACGACAAGCAGGCAGCCTACGACGCGATGCGGCCCTGGATGGCGCTCTACATCGGTGGCATGGGGGCCAAGCAGCAGAACTTCCACAAGGCCGTCTTCGAGCGGATGGGCTACCGGGAGGTGGCCGACCGGATCCAGGAGCTCTACCTCGAGGGGCGCAAGGACGAGGCTGCCGCACTGGTGCCCGACGAGCTGATCGCGGAGGTGACGATCATCGGCGACCGCGACGAGGTCCGTGAGCAGGTCACGCGGTGGGCGGAGGCAGGGGTGACCATGTTGGTGCTCACTCTGCGCAGCGTCGAGGAGGTCCGACAGGTCGCGGAGGTCGTCCTCGGCTGACCGCGACCGTTGCACGAATCTGTAACACGTTCTAGCGTGACCCACATGATCGACGACCTCCACCGCGGACCCCATCTCGGCCACCTGCTCGCCTCGGCGCTCGAGCGTCATGCGGCGGCACCGGTCCTCCACATCGGTGACCGGACGTGGACCGGCCGCGACCTCTCCGACCAGATCAGCTGCTACGTCCAGGCGCTGGACGAGGTCGGGTGCACGACAGGGACCCCGGTGGCACTCCTCGCCCTGAACCGGCCCGAGGTGCTCGTGATGATCGGCGCGGGGCAGCTGGTGGGCCTGCGACGGACCGCGCTGCACCCGATGGGGTCGCTCGAGGATCACGCTCACGTGCTCGCCGACGCGGGCATCGAGACTCTGGTCGTCGAGCCGATCCCGGCGTTCGTGGAACGTGCCCGTGCCCTGCAGGAGCGGGTGGAGTGTCTCCGGCAGGTGCTCACGCTCGGCGAGGCCGAGGTCGGCCAGGACCTGGTCGCGCTCGCGGCGAAGCACACCCCGGGCACGCTGGAGGTGACCGACCTCGACCCCGACGCGGTCGTCAGCGTCACCTACACCGGCGGCACCACCGGTAGGCCCAAGGGAGTGGTGGGCACGGCCAGCTCGATGGCGGCGATGACCCAGGTGCAGCTCGCCGAGTGGGAGTGGCCGGAGGCTCCCCGCTTCTTGATGTGCACTCCGCTCAGCCACGCCGGCGCGGCCTTCTTCGTGCCCACCCTCATGGCCGGCGGGTCGATGGTCGTGCTGCCCCGCTTCGAGCCGGGGGAGGTGTTCAGGGCCATCGAGGAGCACCGGATCACCGCGACCATGCTGGTACCGAGCATGATCTACGCGATGCTCGACCACCCGGACGCCGAGACAGCCGACCTGAGCAGCTTGGAGACGGTCTACTACGGCGCCTCCGCGATGAACCCGGTCCGGCTCGCCGACGCGATCCGCCGCTGGGGCCCGATCTTCGCGCAGTACTACGGCCAGTCCGAGTGCCCGATGGTGATCTCCTACCTCGCCAAGGGCGACCACGAGCTCGACCGCCCCGAGCGTCTGGCCAGCTGCGGGAGGCCGAGCGCCTTCCTGCGCACCGCCTTGCTCGACGAGGAGGACAGGCCGGTCGCCACGGGAGAACCGGGGGAGATCTGCGTGGCCGGTCCCGTCCTGGCGAAGGGGTACTGGAACCTACCTGATTCCACAGCCGAGACCTTCCGAGACGGCTGGCTACGCACCGGAGACGTGGCCCGAGCAGACGAGGACGGCTTCTGGTACATCGTCGACCGCACCAAGGACATGATCGTCACGGGCGGTTTCAACGTGTTCCCCCGCGAGGTCGAGGACGTTGTTGCGGAGCACCCGTCCGTGGCCCAGGTCGGTGTCATCGGCGTGCCGGACGAGAAGTGGGGCGAGGCGGTCACCGCGGTCGTCGTACTCCGGCCCGGAACGCCCGACGACGAGGAGTCCGTCGCCGGGCTCACCGCGGAGATCCAGCAGCGCGTGAAGGAGCGAAAGGGCAGCGTCCACGCGCCGAAGCAGGTGGTGATCGCCGCCTCGCTGCCGCTCACTGCGCTCGGCAAGCCCGACAAGAAGACGCTCCGTGCGCAGTTCTGGGCGGGCCGGGAGCGCGCGGTCTGACGCAGTGCCGCCTGGCCGGGTTTACTCCTTGGGAGCGTTATGGCAGGACCGCCGCGGCGCGTATCGGGGCCTTGCTGGACCGGGAGGAGGTCGAGGCGATCGATCTCGGCTGCGGGCGTGGCCAGAAGACCCACGAGCTCGCGAGGAGGCCGGGGTGTCTCTGCGCTGGCCAACCCCGGTGCGACACTGTTGATGCTCGAGGTCCAGGCGACCCGCATGCGGTCCGTCGTGGGTGGTGTGACCAGGGCGGAGGTCGAGTACGCCTTCCCGGGCTGGGAGATGCTCTCGGTCGAGCCCGCGGACACCGCGGGGCTGGGGTGGCCGCTGACCAGGACAGCGCCGCAGTGGTACCGGCTCCGCAGACGGACCTAGCGAACACGTCCTCTCTTGCTTGTTCAGCCGGTAAGGGCGCGCTCGGCAGCCGCAATCGGTCGAGCCGCAGGGGTCACGCAGCGGAGGGCGCGGGAAGCCAGACCGTCACCACCGTTCCGCCCTGCTCGCCGTCGCGGATCGTGCATCGCCCGCCGGCCACGGAGGCCCGGTCCTGCATGTTGAACACGCCACGGTGCCCGGGCGAGGCCTCCAGCGGTGCGGGTCCGAGACCGATCCCGTCGTCTGCGATGGTGACCTCCACGCCTCCGTTCCGGGCCCCGATGGTAACCGTGACGTTATGAGCCGAGGCATGCTTGCGGACGTTGTTCAGCGCCTCCTTGCTGATGAGGTAGGCGATGGCGCGGGTGGCATCCGGAACGTCCGGCTCGCCGTCTCCGTCGACGGTCCACCGGGTACCCGTGTGCTCGAAGATCTCCTTTGCGGCGCTGCTCAGGGCTCCGGTCAGGCCACCTTGCATGTCGGGCGGCTCGAGGTTGAACAAGAGCGCACGTAGCCGGTCGGTGGCTCCCGAGACGCTGAGCTGCAGGGGCTCGAGAACCGCGACCAGCTCGGGTGCACGTTCACCTAGTCGCCGTTTCAGCAGTCCGAGTCGGAGGTCGACCGCTGCGAGTGCTTGCACGGGGTCGTCGTGGACGTCTGCGGCGATGCGTGCCCGCTCCTCGTCCTGGGCGTCGACGAGCCTCGTCAGGAGGGCCTGCCGCTGGTCGGCGAGCTCGCGCAGCGCCGTCTCCGCGGCGAGCCGCTCGCTGATGTCTCGCTGCACGGTGGCCAAGGCGAAGGGCTCACCGGTCTCGCTGTCGCGGATGAGGAAGCTCGCGATGGCGACGGGAATCGGCGGCCCGTGGTGGTTGCGTAGCGTCGACTCTCCCTCCCAGTGCCCGTTCGCGATGACGGCGGGTTGCTCCACGTTGAGGGAGGCCTCCAGGCCCTCCGCGGTCAGGTAGTCCGGGATCGTGGTGGTCGTGACGTCGACGGCGGGGTCCATCCCGACGAGCCGCCGCCCACCGGGGTTGACGTACTTGACCTTTCCGTCCAGGCCGGCGATCGCGATGAAGTCGGGTGAGGCTTCGACGAGGGCCTTGAACTGTTTGAGATTCGCGTTGGCGGCGCGCAGGGCGGCCTCGGCGATGCGTAGCTCCGTGACGTCTCGGCCGATCCATGCAGCGCCCAGCGACGCGTGGGTGTCCGGATGGAAGATGCGGAAGGCGTCGAGGTGGCCCACCAGCTCGCGGTCGCCCTGGCGAAGGGTGAGGTCGCCTGACCAGCGCCCCGCTTCCTCCAGACCGCGACGGATGTCGTTGGTCACCCGCTCACCCACGGCCGCGGCCGTCGCGGCGAACACGTCGTGGTCCGAGAGCTCCAGCGGGTAGTCGCCCACCCGCGGGTTGGTGTAGACGATCTCGCCCGCGTCGTTCGAGATGCCGACGAGGTCGTCGGATGCGTCGGCCAGTGCCTTGAACTTCAGCAGCTGTTCTCGGGACTCCTGCTCGGACTTCAGGAGTAGCGCGTGATCCAGGGCGAGCGCGCACCTCAGGCTCACTTCGACCACCAGGTCTACCTCGTCCTGGGTGAACCCTCCCCGGGCCGCCCCACGGACGATGTCGACCGCACCGAACAGCAGGCCGCGCGAGCGAAGCGGCAGACGCAGGCCGGCCACTGAGTCACTCGCGACAGCGCTCTTCTCGACAGCGTTGAGCTCGAGACGCTGCGCCGCCTCCGTAATGGCCTCCACAGCCGAGATCAGGGGCTGTTCGGACCACCGCTCGAGGCGCAGCCCGTCATCGAAGGACCCCTCGGGACCGCCGTCGGACCGCCAGGCCGCCCCTGGCACGAGGGTCTGGTCCCCGGCCCCACGCACCCAGACGACTCCGATGTCGGCGACCGTCTCCGTGATGGAGCGGACCGTGGTGCGGAGTAGGGCGTCCGGGTCGAGGAGGTCCCGGCTGAGCGCCGCTGAGACGTCGGCAAGCAGGCCGGCACGCTCCCTGGCCGCCCGCAACAGGCCCTCGAGCCGCCTCTGCTCGGTGATGTCGGTGGTCACGCCGAGCGCACCGGCGACCGCGCCGTTGAGGTCGCGTACCGGTTCGAAGTAGGTGGAGAGAAGGCGACCCTGGAACTCCCGCTCGAGGCTGAAGCTCTCCCCCTCGAGCACCCGTCTCAGGGCCGCGACGTTGATCGGGTCGTCGCGGTAGAGCTCGAAGAGGTTCGTCCCGACCAGCTCTCCTGGCCGCAGGCCGAGATGAGTCAGCGCCGGCCCGGTCGAGTGCGTGCAGATGCCTGTGGTGTCGAGGCCGAAGATGGCGTGCGGCCCTACAGCGAGCCCTTCGTGACCGTCCTGCTGCATCTCGAACCCCCTCCGACTACTGGCGCAGACGTCGCGCTGCTGCAGCCAGCCTCTCTCAACGCTCGCTCCGGGGCGAGACCTGTCCTGGGCAATGCTCCCGGCGCGTCGACCGCCGTGACCGACTCGGGCACCGGCAGCGCGACAGAACTCTCACGCGGCGGGTGAGGCGAACCAGACGGTCCGCTTCTCCCACTGGCCCGGACCGAGACGGCGCCCGGAGCACACGACGATGGCCAGCTGTGGAGGGCCGTCCTTCTTGTAGTAGCGGAGCATCCTTTGGTCCGCGGGCACCTCGACGCGCTCGGTCACCCGGTAGCACAGTCGTGATCTCCCGCCGTGCACGACCATCCGGTCGCCCACCTGCAGGCCGGCCAGCAGGCGGTTGCCGAGCGCGCTGCCGTCGGGCCAGGTGTGCGCGTTGAGGAGCACGTT
>DASSMS010000016.1:0-26171 GCA_035688575.1 Nocardioidaceae bacterium | reverse complement strand
GTGCCCGTGCCGATCTCCACGGCGGCGCGCGCCTCGGTGACCGCGGCAAGGAACCGCAGCGTGGCTCCACCGCCGGGGCCGATCGGCACGACGCCGACCTCCTTGGCGCGGCTGCGCGCGGCAGCAAGTACCTCGTCCTCGCCTACGAAGTCCTCGGCGTAAGCCCAGCTCGTGGGCTTGAGTCCCGTAGCGATGATGGCCTCCTCGGTCGGCAGAACGGCATCTGCGGATGTTCAGGGTCTTTCCGGGCGTGACTCTACCGGCATGGGATGTTATGGGCGGGGAACACCGGGGAGGCCCAGAGCGTTGGTTCAGGAAAGACGAGCCTCGATCCTCAGGTGACTCTCAGGAGCGGCTCTTAGCGTGGAGGGACAGCACCAGCGCGATGGCGGCACCGGTGACGATGTTGAGCGGCCTGGCCGCGAGAACCCCCTGGGGCAAGGAGCGCCCGATGAACGACCTCGACCGCACCTCGGAGTCGGTCCTGCCCGAAACCTGGCAGCCTCCGTCCTGGGAGGAGGTCGTGACGCAGCACTCCGCCCGGGTCTACCGCCTGGCCTACCGCCTCACCGGCAACCCACACGACGCCGAGGACCTCACGCAGGAGGTCTTCGTGCGTGTCTTCCGGTCGCTGTCGACCTACACGCCCGGCACCTTCGAGGGCTGGCTGCACCGGATCACCACGAACCTGTTCCTCGACCAGGCCCGCCGCAAGGCGAAGATCCGCTTCGACGCTCTCGGTGAGGATGCCGACCAGCGGATGCCGGGGCGGATGCCGAGCCCGGACAGCCAGATGGCCGACGGCATGCTCGACGACGACATCGAGGCCGCGCTCGCCGACCTGCCGCCGGAGTTCCGAGCCGCGGTCGTGCTCTGCGACATCGAGGGGCTGTCGTACGACGAGATCGCCGACGTGCTCGGGGCCAAGCTCGGGACGGTGCGCTCCCGGATCCACAGGGGGCGCAAGATGCTGCGCGCCGCGCTCGCCCACCGCGCGCCGACTCCCGGCCGCGTGCGCTACTCCGGTCCGGTCGATCCCGAGCTCGCCGAGCAGTCGGTGTGATGCGCTACCTCGGCGGCCATCTCGGCGTCACCGTCAGCGCCCTCGTCGACGGGCAGCTCGACCAGCCCTCCGCCGAGCGTGCCTGGGCCCACGTCCACGGCTGCTCGGTGTGCCGTCGGCAGGTCGAGCGGGAGGGATGGGTGAAGACCCAGCTCGCCGCGATGACCGGCGACGAGGGGCCCCCGTCCCAGCTGCTCGGGTCGCTGTACGGTCTCGGCTCCTCGGCGACCGCCCCGGTCCCGGAGGACCCGGCCGCCTCGTGGGCCGCGGTCGACCGGATCGAACGTGAGGGCCGCGGGCGACGTAGGGCGGGCATCGCTCTCCTCGGGGCCGGTTCCGTCTCGGTCGCAGTCCTGGGGTTCACCTCGCTCACGGGCTCCACCCTCGGCATCGGGGAGGCGTCCACCACTTCCCCCACCCAGACCCCCTCGACGGTCATCGCCCCCGTGGCCCGCGTGCACGGCCGCCTGCCGCTCGACCAGCCGCATCGACAGTCTCCCGGTGGGAGCCCCGAGCAGGGTCGGCAACAGGGTCAGGGCCCTGCCGACTTGCAGCGATAAGCCAAGATGGGCCCCGTGAGTCACAACGAGCCAGGCCGACCCGACCGCCGCGAGGACGACACCGCGCCCCTGTGGGCCGGTGACGAGTCGGAGCGTCCGACGTACGACCAGGCGCCGGGTGCCGACCAGCGCGACGAGCAGAGCACGGGGACGGGCGACCCGGGCGCGGAGCAGACCGCGCAGTCCCCCTGGACCGGTGAGCAGAACGGCACGCACGGGCACTGGGCCGGCCAGGGCCACTCCCAGCACGACCCGTACGCCTATGGCGCCGCCTGGACGCAACAGACCCAGCCGCTGCCCTACCAGGGGTGGTACCAACAGCCGCGGCCGAACGGCCCGAAGCTGCCCGCCTGGGTGTGGCCGGTGGTCGCGGCCACCGCGCTGGTCGTGGGCCTCCTCGGCGGCACGGTGGGCGGCGCTGTCGTCTCGTCGACGATGAGTGGCGGCGAGTCGGGAATCCCGGTCTTCGACAGCGGGGCCCCGGCACCGGCGCCCGTCGACCCCGAGAACGGGTCCGTCGCCGCTGTCGCCGACGCCCTGCTCCCCAGCACGGTGCAGATCCTGACCCAGGGCGGCTCGGGCGGGGGGACCGGCTCGGGCTTCGTGGCCGACCGAAAGGGCCACGTCATCACGAACAACCACGTGGTCAACTCCGCCGCCGACGAGGGCGCGATCGAGGTCATCGACCACGCCGGACGCAGGCACTCAGCCGAGATCGTCGGCCGCAGCGCGGTCTACGACATCGCGGTGCTCGACGTCGACGGGGCGGAGAAGCTCCAGCCGGCTGCCCTCGGCAGCTCGCGCTCCATGAACGTGGGCGAGACGGTCGTGGCGATCGGCTCGCCGCTGGGACTGAGCAGCACCGTCACCTCCGGCATCGTCAGCGCGCTCGACCGGCCGGTGACCACCGGTGACCAGGACGAGTCGTCGTTCATCAACGCCGTCCAGACCGACGCCGCGATCAACCCGGGCAACTCGGGCGGCCCGCTGGTGAACCTCCGCGGTGAGGTGGTTGGTGTCAACTCGGCCATCGCCACGATGGGCAGCTTCGCGGGCGACGCGGGCAACATCGGGGTCGGCTTCGCCATCCCGATGGAGCAGGTGAAGATCACCGCGTCGCAGATCATGCGCAACGGAGAGGCGGAGTACCCCGTCATCGGGGCCGAGGTGAACACGGGCGGACGCCGCAACGGGGCCGAGATCGTCAAGGTCCCGACGGGCACCCCGGCCGACAGCGCGGGCCTCGAGGAGGGGGACATGGTGGTCGCGGTGGACGGCAAGCCCGTCAGCGACGGGATCGGCCTGATTGTCGCGATCCGCAGCCATCAGCCCGGGGAGACGATCCGGCTGACGGTGCGTCGCGACGGGCAGGAGCGCAAGGTCGAGGTCACGCTCGACGCGAAGGTGGGCTGAGCCCGGCGCGGCTCCGCTCAGGTTGCCTCGGCGTCGTACGGCGGACGCTCCCCACGCTGGAGGGGGCGCAGGCCGGGCCGCACGGGGACGGTGCTCGCCTCCTCGTCGGGATCCTCGTCCATCGCCTCCAGGATGTGCTTGCGCACGAGCTGGCGGGGGTCGAGGTCGGTCAGCTCGAGGTCGGCGAACTCCGGCCCGAGCTCACTGCGGAGGTCGTCGCGGGCGGCCTGGGTGAACTGGCGCACCTGACGGAGGAACCTGCCCGCCTGGCGCGCGAACTCCGGGAGCCGGTCCGGGCCGAAGACGAGGATGGCCACCACGAAGATCACCAGGAACTCTGGCAGCCCGACTCCGAACACGGGTCAGAATCTACCTGCTGGCGTGAGCCCCAGCTGCATACCGGCGAGACCGCGTCCGCGGCCCGACAGGGTCGCGGCGATCTTGGCCAGCTCCTTGCCCGCGTGCGACTCCGGCGCCGACTCCACGATCGGCTTGCCGCTGTCGCCACCCTCACGCAGCTCGAGGTCGAGCGGCACCTCGCCGAGCACGGGCACGTCGTAGCCGAAGCGGTTCGACAGGGTCGAGGCCACGCGAGCGCCGCCGCCGGAGCCGAACACCTCGAGCCGGTGCTCGGGACCGCAGTGGGGGCAGGGCAGGAAGGACATGTTCTCCACGACCCCCACCACCCGCTGGTGCATCATCGAGGCCATCGTGCCGGCACGCTCGGCCACCTCGGCGGCTGCCTCCTGAGGCGTGGTCACGACCAGGACCTCGGCGTTCGGCAGGTGCTGGCCGAGCGAGATCGCGACGTCGCCGGTGCCCGGCGGGAGGTCGAGGAAGAGCGCGTCGAGGTCGCCCCAGTAGACGTCGCTGAGCATCTGGACCAGCGCGCGGTCGAGCATGGGGCCGCGCCACGCGACCACCTGGTCGCGGCGAGGCTTGAGCATGCCGATGCTGATGACCGACATGCCGTGCGAGGTCGGGACCGGCATGATCATGTCCTCGACCTGGGTCGGGCGCGTGTCACCGACGCCGAGCATCGCGGGGACCGAGTGGCCGTAGATGTCGGCGTCCACGATGCCGACCTTCAGGCCCTGGGCGGCCATGGCCACGGCGAGGTTCACAGTCACCGAGGACTTGCCCACGCCGCCCTTGCCGCTGGCGATGGCGTAGACCTTGGTCAGCGAGTCGGACTTGGCGAAGGGGATCTCGCGCTGGGCCTGCCCGCCGCGGAGCACCTCCTGGAGGCCTGCGCGCTGCTCGGCGCTCATCACGCCGAGGGTGAGGTCGACCCCGGTCACGCCGGGCACCTTCTCCACCGCGGCGGTGACGTCGCGGTTGATGGTGTCCTTCAGCGGACAGCCGGCGACGGTGAGCAGCACAGTGACCGAGACCTTGCCCTGCTCGTCGACTTCGACGGAGTCGACCATGTTGAGCTCGGTGATCGGTCGCCGGATCTCGGGGTCGTTGACGGTCGCGAGGGCCGCGTTGATCTGGTCGAGGAGCGGGGACGTCATGATGTTCAGAGTACGCGGGCGGCGAGGCGGGGCTCAGCGCCGGTCCGCGTGGCCTTCGTCACCGGAGCCCGCGCCTGGGACATGGTCCGGCTCGCCGGACGCCGTCCCCTCCTCACGCTGGCGCTCCTCGAGCTCGTTGAGGAGCGAGCGCAGCTCCGAGCGGACGTAGTCGCGCGTCGCGACCTCGCCGATCGCCATGCGCAGCGAGGCCATCTCCCGGGCCAGGAACTCCATGTCCGCGTGGGCGCGGCTGTTGGCCTGCCGGTCCTGCTCGGTGATGACGCGGTCGCGGTCCTCCTGCCGGTTCTGGGCTAGCAGGATCAGCGGGGCGGCGTACGACGCCTGGAGGCTGAGCATCAGGGTGAGGAAGATGAAGGGGTAGGCGTCCCACTGCCAGTCCGCAGGAGCGACCCAGTTCCACACCAGCCAGATCGCGACGAACGCCGTCATGTACAGCAGGAACCGGGCCGTGCCCATGAAGCGCGCGAAGTTCTCGGCGAAGCTGCCGAAGACCTCCGGGTCGTAGGTCGGCCGGCGGACCAGCCTGCGCCGGGTCTCCTGGGGCTGGTCGAGGCGCGTGCGCGCGGGCTCGGAGCGCTCGACGCGGTCCTTGCGGCTCTCAGCGGCCACGGAGCACACCTCCTCGCGAGGGACGGTCGCGCCAGTTCTCGGGCAGGAGGTGGTCGAGCAGGTCGTCGACGGTCACCGCGCCGAGCAGCCGGCCGTCCTCGTCGGTCACCGGGGCCGCGACGAGGTTGTAGGTCGCGAGGTGCCGGGCGACGTCCTCGAGGGTGGCGTCCGCCGGTAACGTCTCGAGGTCCGTGTCGAGGACTGCGCCGACCATCGTCGAGGGCGGCTCGCGGAGCAGCCGCTGGATGTGAGCGACGCCGATGAGCCGTCCGGTGGGCGGCTCGAACGGTGCCCGGCAGACGTAGACCAGCGCCGCGAGCGACGGGGTGAGCTCGGCGTTGCGGACGTGCGCCAGGGCGTCGGCGACGGTGGCGTCCGGCGGGAGGATCACCGGCTCGGTGGTCATCATCGCGCCGGCGGTGCGCTCCTCGTAGGCCATCAGCTGGCGCACGCTCCTGGCCTCGCCGGGCTCCATCAGCGCAAGCAGCGCCTCGGCCGTCTCCGGGGGCAGCTCGGCGATCAGGTCGGCCGCGTCGTCGGGCGACATCTCCTCGAGGACGTCGGCTGCACGCTCGCTGTCGAGGTTGCCCAGGATCTCGACCTGGTCCTCCTCGGGGAGCTCTTCGAGCACGTCGGCGAGCCGCTCGTCGTTGAGGGCCGCGGCCACCTCCCGGCGCCGCTTCGAGGGCAGGTCGTGGATCACGTTGGCGAGGTCCGCGGGACGCATCTCCTCGAGGGCGGCGAGCAGGTGTGTAGCGCCCTGGGTCTCCTCGGGCAGGGTCAGCCCGTCGACCTCGTTCCACTCCACGACGTGGGTCTGCCCGCGACGACCGAAGCGCTTGGACCCCTCCTGGAGGGCGACCCTCGAGAGGTACCAGTCCCGGTTGCGGGCCTGCTCCATCGCCACGTCGTAGACGGTGCCGACGACCCCGGACTCGCGGATGGTCACCTTGCGGTCGAGCATCTGGCCGAACACGAGCGTCTCTGTGGAGCGCTGCTCGAAGCGGCGCATGTTGACCACGCCGGTCGTGATCACCTGGCCGCTGTCGACGTGGGTCACTCGGGTCATCGGGACGAACACCGACCGACGGCCGAACACGTCGACGACGAGGCCGAGCACGCGCGGCTGCTGGGGGCCGGTGCGAAGGGCCACCACGAGGTCACGCACCTTGCCCACCTGGTCGCCCTGCGGGTCGAAGACCGGCAGGCCGGCGAGCCGGGCGGCGAAGACGCGGTTCGAGGTAGTGCTCACGTATCGATACGTTAGCGGGCGGACGTGGCCGTTCGTGGTCACCGCAGCGCCGGGAGGATGTGGCAGTGCTCAGCTACGACATCGTGGACGTGTTCACCGATCGGCCCTTCGCCGGCAACCAGCTCGCGGTCGTGCACGGGGCTGAGGGGTTGAGCACCGAGCAGTGCCTTGCCATCGCGCAGGAGTTCAACTACTCCGAGACGACCTTCCCGGCAGCCGTGGAGGCGTCGTCGTACGACACTCGGATCTTCACGCCGGCCCGCGAGATCCCCTTCGCGGGGCACCCGACGCTCGGCACCGCGTGGGTGCTGCGCGAGCGAGGGCTGCTCGCCCGCGACGGGGTCACGCAGGTGTGTGGGGCGGGCGAGGTCGGGGTGCGCTTCCTGCCCGGCGGCGCCGTGGAGCTCTCCGCGACTCCCCGAGACCTCGTCGGCCCGCTCGACGACGTCCTCGTGGCTGCCCTGCTCGAGGACGTCGGCCTGTCGATCTCGGACGTGGCCGGGCCGGTCTGGGTGGCCGGGACCGGACTGACCTTCGTGCACGTGCCGGTGGTGGACGACGCGGTCAAGCGGGCGGTCGCCTCGACCCGTCCGCTCCGGGCGTACGCCGAGCGCCTCGGCGCCGTGGGTTGGTGCTCGGACCCGGTCGAGGGCATCAACCTGCACCACGTCTCCGGTGAGGGCCCCGAGCTCGCCGTGCACTCCCGCGTGTTCGTGCCGGGACTCTCCGTCCCCGAGGACCCGGCGACGGGGTCTGCGGCCGCCGGCCTGGGCATCGCCCTGGTCGCTACCGGACGGTTGCCCGAGGGCGGTCGCTACGCGATCACCCAGGGCGTCGAGATGGGCCGACCCTCCCAGCTCCTCGGCCGGGTCGAGGTCTCCGCAGGTGCCGTGAGCCGGTGCCATGTCGCGGGCCGTGTGCAGAAGGTCGCCTCCGGCGAGATCGCGGTGCCCCCGCCCGCAGTCAGCTGAGGCCGGGCCCGCGGCGCTGGCGCCGATGAAGCACCCGAGGCAGGGCGCCGCGAGTGGTCGCCGCCGTGGGGGCGGGCGGTGCGGCGTGCGCGTCGTCGCTCAGGGATCCGGGCTCCTCGAGCAGCTCGCCGGTGGGATCGATGCGGACCACGACGCTGTTCGCGGCCCAGTCCGCCTTGGCGGTGCTCAGGTCGGCGAGGTTGAGCCGGCCCGCGACGAGCGCGGTCGTGACGTCGTCCCACGACTCGTCCGATGGCCTTACGACCGACACCGACCCGACCCAGGCCAGGAGGCGACCGCCGTTCTCCTTGCTCCGCATGAGCACCTCCACCCGCTCGGCGTCGGCGATGCCGGGGAGCGGCTGCTCGCCACCACCTGCCACGAGGTGCAGCGCGTCGTCGTACCAGACGTGCCACGCGGCGCGCGCGCGTTTCGTCGTGCCGCCCGGCTCCCCGGAGTCGTAGCGCAGCCAGCAGACGCCGGTCTTCTTGCCGAGCTCCGCGATGAGTGCGGTGGTGAACGGATCGGTCACGACCCGAGCCTGCCACACGCCGGGCTGCCGGTGCTGCAGGAGAATGCGCGGGTGCGCACCCTGTTCCTCATGGCCGTCGGCGTCCTCGCGGTCTCGCTGTCCGGGCCGCTGATGGCGGCGATGGTTGTGCCGCCGCTCGCGATCGCCTTCTGGCGCAACGCGATGGCGACCCTGCTCCTGGCGCCGTCTGCCCTCACCTCCAGGCGCGCCGAGCTCGGCTCGCTCGGCTCCCGTCAGCTCGTGGTCGTGGCCGCGTCCGGGCTCGCGCTCGCCGTGCACTTCGCCACCTGGGTCACGTCGCTGACGCTCACCTCGGTCGCGTCCGCCACGGCGATCGTCAGCCTGCAGATCGCGTGGGTGGTCGCCTGGCAGATCCTCCGAGGGGAGCGGTTCGGCGTCGGGGTGGTGCTCGGCCTCGTCACGGCGTTCGCGGGTGTCCTCGTGGTCTCGGGGGTCGACTTCACGCTCTCCACCCGTGCACTCGTGGGCGACCTCCTGGCGCTCGTCGGCGGCATGACCGCGGCGGCCTACATGCTGGTCGGCTCAAGGGCTCGCCAGACCATGACCACGACCACGTACACCTTCGTCTGCTACGGCACCTGCGCCGCAGTCCTCGCGGTCGCCTCGCTGGTCGCCAAGCAGCAGCTGTGGGGGTACGACGGGGGACAGTGGCTGCTCCTGGTCGGGGTCACGGTGACCGCCCAGCTTCTGGGCCACTCGGTCTTCAACCTCCTGCTCGCGACGACGAGCCCGGTCCTGGTCTCGCTGGCGCTGCTGCTCGAGGTCCCCGGCGCGGCGCTGCTCGCGGCCTGGCTGCTCGACCAGCGGCCCCCGGCCGGGGCGCTGCTCGGCCTGCTCGTGATCGTCGTCGGGATGGCCATGGTGATCCTCGGCAACCGTGCCCCGGCCGGGGTTCTGGAACCCCCGGTCGACTGAGCTGTCGTGATGAATGCCACGGGAGACGAGCCTCCCCGTGGTCGGCTACCTGCGAGTAGGCTCCGACCATTCTCCCGAGTGGAAGCAACCCCGCAAAGAGAGGTTCATCCATGTCCGACGCGCCCATCGCCCGAGAGCTGCGCGCCCGCCGTTCCTGCCACGCCGTCCCGGGGTCCAACCCGCGCTTCCTCGAGAAGGCGCAGGGGCTCGACAGCGACCAGGTCTTCCTCGACATCGAGGACTCCGTCGCTCCGCTCGCCAAGCCCGAGGCGCGCAAGAACATCGTCGAGGTGCTCAACACCGGCGACTGGGGCAACCGCGTCCGCACCGTCCGTGTGAACGACTGGACGACGCAGTGGACCTACAAGGACGTCATCGAGGTCGTCGAGGGCGCCGGCGCCAACCTGGACTGCATCATGCTGCCGAAGGTGCAGACCGCCGACCAGGTCAAGTCGCTCGACACGCTGCTGACCCAGATCGAGACCACGATGGGCTACGAGGTCGGCCGGATCGGGATCGAGGCGCAGATCGAGAACGCCCTCGGCCTGATCAACGTCGACGACATCGCCACTGCGTCGCCGCGCGTCGAGACGATCATCTTCGGGCCCGCTGACTTCATGGCCTCGATCAACATGAAGTCGCTCGTCGTGGGGGAGCAGCCGCCCGGCTACGACGTGGGCGATGCCTACCACTACATCCTGATGCGCATCCTGATGGCCGCTCGTGCCCACAACAAGCAGGCCATCGACGGGCCCTACCTGCAGATCAAGGAGCTCGACGGCTTCAAGCGGGTCGCGGGCCGCTCCGCCGCGCTCGGCTTCGACGGCAAGTGGACGCTCCACCCGGACCAGATCGCCGCGGCCAACGAGGTGTACTCCCCCAAGCAGGAGGACTACGACCACGCGGAGAACATCCTCGACGCCTACGACTACTACACCTCCGAGAAGGGCGGCGCGAAGGGCGCGGTCATGCTCGGTGACGAGATGATCGACGAGGCCTCTCGCAAGATGGCGCTGGTCATCTCCGCCAAGGGCCGGGCCGCCGGCATGAAGCGCACCGACGTGTGGAGCGCTCCAGAGGGCTGAGACCACCACCCGAGGGGTCGGGCCTGGGGTACGGTGCTCGCACCCGAAACAGGCCCGGTCTGAGTATTGTGGACGGTCATGGCACGTCGTGTGTTCTTCCACGTGGGGACGCTGAAGACGGGGACGACCTATCTCCAACGGGTCATGTGGAAGAACCGGGACAGACTGCGCGCCTCGGGCACGCTCTTCGCGGGGACGTACTACAACGACCGGGTCTGGGCCACGCAGACCGTACGCGGGATGCGCCAGCCACACGAACGGGCGGCGACAGCGTGGGACCGGATGGTCGCCGAGGTGAGCACCTTCGACGGCGACGCGATCATCAGTCACGAGTTCTTCGGCGGCGCGAGTCCTGACCAGGCCGCGAATGCGATGGCCCGCTTCTCGTCCGCGGAGATCCACGTCGTCGTCACCGCGCGCGACCTCTTCGGGATCCTGCCCGCGATGTGGCAGGAGCAGGTGAAGTTCGGCTACACGGGCAGGTTCGAGGACTACGACCCGCTCCCGCTCGAGGTCCGGCCCGCGCGCCACTGGTCGTGGCGCACGATCGACGCCGCTGATGTCCTGCGCCGGTGGTCGGTGGGCCTGCCTCCAAAGCGTGTGCACGTGGTGACCGTGCCGTCCGCGGGGTCGCCCCGCGACCTGCTATGGAAGCGGTTCGCCGAGGCGTGCGACTTCGACCCCTCGGTCGCCTCGCTCGCCCTGCCGCCGGTCAACGAGTCGATGGGCGTGGCCGAGGCCGAGCTGCTCCGACGCGTGAACACGGGCCTGCACGAGGAGCTGCGGCGCTCTCCGGAGCCCGCGCGTTGGGTGCGGAGGTACCTCGGCCTCGAGATCCTCGCCAAGCGCGACGGGGAGAAGCTGCGCCTTCCGCCCGGACGGGTCGCCGGGCTCCGGACGCGGGGGGAGGCGATTGCGGCGGAGCTCCGCAACGCCGGCTACCACGTCGTGGGCGACCTCGATGACCTCCTGGGCCCGGCCGACCCACCGATGAGCCGCCAGCCGGAGGAGGTGGGCGAGGGGGAACTGCTCGACGTGGCCGTCGACCTGGTCAACACGATGCTCGCCGACCACCGGGCGCTCAGCCTCGAGAACGCCTCGTTGCGTTCCTCGCTCGAGTCGGCACGCGCCGCGGTGGCCCGGCGCACCGGTGCCAGGGCGCGCCGTACTCCCTTGTCGGTCGCCCGCGGTGTGGCGCGGCGGGCCCGGCGGCTGATCCGCTGACCACCCAGCCAGCGGGCTAGTCACGGTTGCCTCGATACTGCGGAGGGCCGCGGCGACCGTGCACCTGCTCGTAAGATCAAGTTCACCTGCCCCTGACCCCAACGACCAGGAGTGACTCCGGTTGTCGACGCAAGCGGCGGTCCCGGCCGCCGGCCAGGATCACCGGGATCCGAGTTGACCACCTCCGACGGAGCGCTGACCGAGCGCCTCCGGGTTGACGCGCGGGGCGTCCGGTTCCTGGCCGACTCCAGCTCCGTCTTCGACGTCCACTTCGACGGTCGGCGCGTGTGGTCCATCGACCCGTCCGAGGTGCCATCCGACCCCGACGGCTGGCGCGAGATCGACTGGCCCGTGCCCCTGGAGCGTCAACTCGACGGCCACGCGCACATCGCGCTCGTGGAGCACGTCTCCGGCGAGGTCCTCGGCTCGGTCGAGGCCCGCTTCGGCGGGTCGGAGGGTCGCGTCGCGATCGTGGACGCGGCCGGGCATCCGGCGGCCCTGACCAAGTGGGGTCGGTTGGTCCAGCCCTTCGCCACCACCGACCGGGCCGCCATCGAGGCCTATCTCGACCAGGTCGAGTCGGTGCTGGCCATGCTGCGCGACGAGTGCGGCGTGCCCGCGTTCCTCAGCTTCGGCTCACTTCTTGGCGCAGTGCGTGAGGGGCGGCTCATCCAGCACGACGTCGACGTCGACATCGGCTATCTCAGCGCGTTCTCAAACCCCGCAGATGTGATGATCGAAGGCTTCCGGATCGAGCGCGCGCTGAAGTCCCACGGCATCGCCGTCACCAGGAACAACGGCGGCTTCATGGCCATGGGCCTCAAGCAGCCGGACGGCACCTCCCGCAACCTCGACATCTTCACGGCGTTCCTGTTCGAGGGCAGGCTCTACCAGGTCAACGACGTCGACACCGAGGCCGACGAGAGCGCCGTGCTTCCCCTCGGCACCATCAGCTTCGAAGGCCGCCAGATGCCGGTGCCGGCGCAGCCGGAGGTCTTCCTGGCGTCGGCCTACGGGCCGGACTGGCGGGTCCCGAACCCCGCCTTCTCGTTCGAGCGCCCACGGCGCCAGCGCCGACGGATCCGGGGATGGTTCGGCGGGATGCGCGAGCGGCGTGACTACTGGGGCCGCTTCTACGCGGCGTCCGGCCACCGTGTCCCCACCGAGCCAAGCCAGTTCGCGCTCTGGGTAGCCGAGCGCGAGGCTCCCGGCCGGATCCTCGACTTCGGATGCGGCACCGGGCGGGACACGAGGTACTTCGCAGAACAGGGCTTCCAGGTGCTCGCCATGGACGCGGTGACTCGCCGCGCGCGGCGAAATCTCAGGGCCCTGCCGGCGGGCTCCCGTCCTGAGTACCTCCGGGTGAACCTCGACTCGCTGCGCGAGACCCTGTTCGCCGGAGCCCGGCTCGCACAGGACCCCGAGGAGCGGCTCGTTTACTCCCGGTTCCTGCTCCACGCGCTGAGCGAGCCCGGCCGCGAGAACGCGTGGCGGCTGATGTCGATGGCGCTGAGCCACGGCGGACGCGGCTACCTCGAGTTCCGCACGAACCGCGACGCGCGGCTGCCCAAGCACTTCGGCGACCACTACCGGCGTTTCCTGCGCCCGGCCCGCGTCATGGCCGAGGCCGAGCGGTCCGGCCTGAAGGTCGTCCACAAGGAGTCGTCCCGTGGGTGGTCGCCCCTGGGCGAGGAAGACCCGCACCTGTGCCGCATGATCGTCGAGAGGAGGGCCAGCTGATGGCCGAGTACCGCGAGCGCGTAGTCAGACGCCTCAAACGGCTGCAGAACAGGATGTCACGTTCGGGCCCCGACGACACCGACACCGGACAGCTGAGGGCACTCCGTGGTCGCGTGAACGAGCTGGAGCACGAGGTGATGGAGAACCGTCAGCTCGCCCGCCGGATCGCCGAGCTCACCGACGTCGTGGAGCAGCTGCTCCTGCCGGAGGACGTCAGGGACTCCCGTCGGCTCGAGGAGCGGCTCGGTCAGATCCGGGCTCGTCACTGAGCCGAGGGAGACTTTCTCCGCGCGCGGTCCTGACCATGTGAGTTCGCTCATGGTGCAGAGGCCCGCCTCCGGCGATACTTCTCTCGCCGGTCCACCCCGGCCAACCACTTGCCACGAACCAGAAGGGACGAAGCATGGGACGCCTGTGCGAGACCGAGGGCCTCACCGACATCCAGTCCGAGATCCTCAAGACCGTCCGTGACTTCGTCGACGAGAAGATCCTGCCGGTCGCGACGCAGCTCGAGCACAAGGACGAGTACCCCACCGAGATCGTCGAGGGCATGAAGGAGCTCGGGCTGTTCGGCCTGACGATCCCCGAGGAGTACGGCGGCCTGGGCGAGTCGCTGCTGACCTACGCCCTCGTCGTGGAGGAGATCGCCCGTGGCTGGATGAGTGTCTCGGGCATCGTCAACACTCACTTCATCGTGGCGTACATGCTGATGCAGCACGGCACGGAGGAGCAGAAGCAGTACTACCTCCCGAAGATGGCCACCGGCGAGATCCGTGGTGCGTTCTCGATGTCGGAGCCCGGCTGCGGCTCGGACGTGTCCGCGATCAAGACCAAGGCCACCAAGAACGGTGACACCTACACCATCAACGGCCAGAAGATGTGGCTGACCAACGGCGGCTCGTCGACGCTGGTCGCGGTGCTGGTGAAGACCGACGAGGGCGCCGAGAGCGTCTACAAGAACATGACCACCTTCCTGGTCGAGAAGCCCGCCGGCTTCGGCGAGGTCAAGCCCGGGCTCACCGTGCCCGGCAAGATCGAGAAGATGGGCTACAAGGGAGTCGACACGACCGAGATGGTCTTCGACGGCTTCGAGATCGGCGCCGACCAGGTCCTCGGCGGCGCACCGGGTCGCGGCTTCTACCAGATGATGGACGGCGTCGAGGTCGGCCGCGTGAACGTCGCGGCCCGTGGCTGCGGCGTGGCCTGGCGGGCCTTCGAGCTCGGCATCGCCTACTCCCAGCAGCGGGAGACCTTCGGCAAGAAGATCGCCGACCACCAGGCCGTCCTGTTCCGCCTCGCGGAGATGGGCACCAAGATCGAGGCCGCGCACCAGATGATGGTGAAGGCGGCTCGGATGAAGGACCGTGGCGAGCGCAACGACCTCGAGGCCGGCATGGCGAAGTACCTAGCGAGCGAGTACTGCTCCCAGGTGGTCGAGGACTCATTCCGGATCCACGGAGGCTACGGCTTCTCCAAGGAGTACGAGATCGAGCGGCTCTACCGTGAGGCGCCCATGCTGCTGATCGGTGAGGGCACCGCCGACATCCAGCGGATGATCATCGGTCGTCGGCTCCTGGAGGACTACAAGCTCCGCTGACAGCCGCGAACGGGCGCGTGCAGGGTCGACCGGCGCGCGCCCTTTCTGCGTTCAGCGGTTGCGCCACGCTGCAGCGGCGCGGCGGCCCACACGCTCGACCCGCTTGGCGCCGGCGGCGAGCCGGCTGTCCGGCTCTGGCGCCGCGGCCGGCGGCCTGGGTGCCCCGGCCGGCTTGCGTGACGCCGACTTGTCGGCGAGCTCTCGGACGAGGTACTCCGCGGCTCCACGCCACGCCTCTGCCAGCCGTTCGGGCTCGGGCACCGCGGACCTGGCGTCCCCGGCCACGTGCTCGGGGATGTCCAGGTCGGCGAGGTCGCCCACCACGTTGTAGCCGCCCGCCCGGATGTAGTCCTGGACTTCCTTGGTCCGGTTCCGGACCCACTCGAGCATGGATTCCGGCAGGGCGAGGCGGTCGGTCTTGGTGGTCCCGGCGAAGACGCCCTGCGCGATCCGGTGCTTGACGTGCTTGTTGTAGAACCGCCACCGGTCTTCGGACGTGACGTAGTTGAGGTGACGGATCACCTCGGCCTCCGCGAGGCCGAGGCTGACGTTCATCGGACGGCGGAGCGGCGGCAGGTCGACCTCTCCGACGCCGAGGACCGACACGAACCGGTCCCAGAGGACTCCTGGGTCCTGGCCGCGGGGTGGCACGGTCACGAGGTGGACCCGCTCGGCCGGGAGATCGGGGGCCCAACGCTCGATCATGCTCTCTGGGTCCTGGGCGTCCCACATGTTGCGGGGACCGTGCGGATCCGCCGGGTCCTGGACCTGTGCGAGGTACTCCTCGTAGCTGAGCGTGCCGCGGTTCTTCACGATCTCCTGCCACGCCGCCGGGATCTGGCGGGCAAGGTCGCGCATCGTGACCACGACGTGGATCTCGGCCGGCTGGAGGCTATCCACCGCTCGGCGCGCAGTGTCACGGTCGGCGAAGGCGAGGATCTCGGACGAGATCACGGCTGCCCCGTCGCCGTCCCACCGCTTCAGGTCCGCCACCATCCGGTCCCACGAACCCGGGACATTCTTGTGGTGGTAGCGGCCGTCGTCGACCCGGATGCCGCGGAGGTCGCGCGCCTCGTCGTGGTGAGCGGCGAGCCTGTCGGGCGGCGGGTAGTACACGCCAAGGGGCTCGAGCCGTGACATGTGGCTGTGCAGCGTGTGCTGCACGAAGGTCGTGCCCGTCTTCGGTGAGCCGATGTGCAGGTACACCCGTCGTGGCGCCGGGATCGCCATGGAGAGCTCAGTCCTTTCGTCGGAGCCGCCGGGCGAGCGCTTTGACCCTGGCGGCGGGTGCGTCAACCGTGACTGGCGCCTGCTGCGCGAGCGCCCGCGCGGCGGCCGGTATCGGGCTCTGTCGGTCGCGAACCTCCCCGAGCAGCTCCGCGATCACCTCGACCGAGGCGCCGAGCACGTCGTCAGTCGACACGCTCTCCGGCTCGGAGGTCAGGCGGGGGTCGTCCCCGGCGCCGAACGCTGTGGGGTCCAGGTCGTCGAGGCTGCCGACGACGCTGCAGCCGAGGCGTTCCACGGTGTCGCGGATCCGCCGGGTCTCGTCCTCGACCCACGGCCGCAGCGTCTCCGGCAGCACCACGCGAAGCTGGCCAGGGCGCTTGGCGAGAAGAGTCTGCGCGAAGTACCGCTTGACCCAGCGGCGGTAGGCGTCCATGTCGAGGTCCGTGGTCGCGGCGTTGACCCGCTGGAGCAGAGCGATCTCGACGGCTCCGAGGGACTGGTTGGCCTCCTCGGACGGGATGGTCAGCCTGTCGGCGTCGATGTCGAGCACCTGAGTGAACCGTTTGAGAAGGAGGAGGCGGTCGGCGGAGAGCGGCGGGACGGTGACCACGTGGATGCGCTCGGCCGGGATCACCTTGGCCCACGCCTCCAGGATCTGCGGGGTGTTCTGCAGCCGCCAGAATCCGTGCTTGCCCTCCGGGCCGGCGGTCACCGCGCGGAGGTAGTCCGGCCATGGCTCCACCTCGCGGTTCTTCGCCCGCTCCTGCCAGGTTGCCGCGACCACACGCGAGAAGTCCCGCAACGAGAGGACCATGTGCACCTCGAAGCCCTCGAGGTCGCCCATGAGCCGGTTGATCTTGCGATCGCGGAGCCCGGCGAACATCTCGTGGGAGACCACAGTCACCGGTGCAGAGGCCGTAGTGACCTCCTCCACGAGCTCTTCCCACGCCCCGGTGACGTCAGGTGCGTTGCTCCCCAGCAGGTCGCGGGCGGCGAGCCAGTGCGCGGAGTTCCGCCGCCCGGGGTAGAGCACGCCCCGCTTGTGCAGCCGACGACGGTTCGCCCACAGGACGGACTGCAGCTGGGTCGTCCCGGTCTTGGGAAGCCCGACGTGCAGGAAGAGCCGGGGCCTCGTCGTGGCACGGGCACCGGCCACGGGCTCGGCGGTCATCGCGCGGTCACGCCGCCGTGGCCGAGCCGCGCGAACAGCTCCTCCCACCTCGTCACGACCGCTTCTGCCGTGTAGTTCTGAGCCCGTTCGAGGCCGGCGAGACCCATCCGGTGGCGCTCGGAGGGCTCCTCGATGAGCCGGAGCAACGCGTCGGCGAGCGCATCCACGTCGCCCTCCCTGACGAGCAGGCCGTTGACGTCGTCGGTGATGAGCTGCCGGGGGCCCTCGGGACAGTCGAAGCTCACGATCGGGAGCCCTTGGCTCATCGCTTCGAGCAGGACCATGGGCAGGCCCTCGTAGCGAGAGCTCATCGCGTAGATCGAGGCGTTGCGGAACTCCTCCTCGAGTCCGGGGACGAGCCCTTTGAGGATCACGTTGTCGCCGACGTCGGCGTCGCGGATCGCACGCCTGAGCTTGCGCTTGTCCGGGCCGGTCCCGTAGATGTGCAGCTGCCAGTCGGGGAACTTCTCCGCAACCTTGGCGAAGGCAGGGACGAGCCGGTCGAAGCCCTTCTGGTTGGACAGCCTCCCGGCGGCGATCACGATCTTCGACTCGAGCGGGGCCGGCTCGCCCACCTCGAACGGGGAGGCGTTCGGGATGGCCTCGACCAACGTGCCGGTGTCACCGAGTGCCTTGCGCCAGAGCTCCCGGTCCTCCTCGGTCAGCGTCAGGAGGGCGTCGAGGTCGGCCGCGACGGACCGCAGAGCCTTGCGCGCCCAACTGCTGCGGCCTCGGAAGCTGATGTGCTCCTGGGTCACCCGGCCTACGCCCTCGGGCGCCCACTGCGCGACGGCCGCCGCGAGGTTGGGCCGCGTGGCGATGACGACGCCCGGCGCGAGCCCCTTGAGCTTGCGCTCGAGCAGCAGGTCGGTCCACCGGGTGAGATTCTCGTCGCCACCCGCGCGGCCCGGCTCGCCGTCCGGCCGGTCCGGCATGAGCCGGCTCGACTGCTCCTCGAGCCTGGCCCTCCGCGGGTGCAGGAGGCTGTGTGTGCGTCCTCGTTCCGGACGCTGGTCGTCGAGGACGGTCAGGCGGACTCGTTCGTCGACGGGGAAGAACGACTCGTCGCGCCGCTGCACCAGACTGATGACCTCGACCTCGTGCCCGCGGTCGGCGAGCTGCTTGGCGAGGTTGAGGCTGGTGCGAGGCACGCCGCCGTGGCCGAAGACGTGTTCGAGGAGCAGGTAGACGCGTGCTTTCGAGGCGTCGCCGGTGCCCCGTCCGCGGGGAGCGGTGGCCGCTCGCGTCCCCGATACCGGAAGTTCCGTCACGCTGATCTCTTCCCTTGTGGCGGTCGGTCCCCCGCATCATAGGCGTACGACGGATGCCCGGTGCGCCCCGGCGGGCGGCCATCGGCGCGGACCGCGGCTCCCCTAGGATGGACCAACGCGAACACTCGTCCCCGAGGAGATCCGTCTTGCCCAGAGGTGCTTCATGAGTACTGCATCGCCGTCCGCCCGTCTCGTCGTCGTGACGGGCTCCGGACGCAGCGGCACCAGTTCCATGGCCGGCGTTCTCAAGCTGCTCGGCCTGCGGATCCCCCAGCCGGAGGTCCCGGCCACCCGCAGCAACCCCAAGGGGCACTTCGAGCCGCAGTGGGTGGTCGACTTCCAGCAACGACTGCTCGGTCGCGTCCAGGTCAAGCTGACCGACGCCCGCCCGCAGGCGTTCGACGACACCGCTCGCGTGGGCCTGCGCACCGACACGCAGGAGAAGCTGCGCGAATGGCTGGCGCCACAGCTGGCCGACCCGGCCGACGTCGTCGTCAAGGACCCTCGCAGCACGTGGTTCGTGCCCATGTGGAAGCAGGTGGCCGAGGACCTCGGCGCCAACCTGGCGACGCTCACGATGCTCCGGCACCCCGCTGAGGTCGTGGGCAGCAAGAACGCCTACTACTACCGCAAGGAGTCGCCGGAGCGCCGCCGCGTCGGTGAGACCTCGCGGGTCGCGAGCTGGGTGAACGTCGCCCTCTTCGGCGAGCTGGCCACCAGGGGCCGTCCCCGGAGCTTCGTGCGCTACACCGACCTCCTCATCGACTGGCGCAAGGAGGTCGAGCGGATCGCCAAGGAGCTCGACCTCGGGATCCGTGACGGCCTGTCCGACGAGGGCGTCGCCGCTGTTGACGAGTTCATCGACCCCGACCTCCACCGGATCCGGGTGACCTGGGACGACCTCGAGATCCCCACGGAGCTGCAGGACCTGGCCGAGGAGGTCTGGGTGCAGCTCGACCGGCTGGTCGACGCCGGTGGGCACGACGAGACCGCCGAGGCGGCACTGGACGCCGCGCGTGCTCGCTACACGCAGATGTACAACGATGCGTTCGCCCTGGCCAGCTCGTCGGTCGACGCCAGCGTCAACGCGGCCCTCAAGAAGCAGCGTCGCCAGCTCAACGCCAAGGCCAAGGAGCAACAGGCCGCGCAGTCGAAGCGGGGCAGGACCGCGCTCAAGCAGTACGCCCGCAAGGCGCGTGCGGCCGCCGGCCGGATGCGCCGGTCGTCGACCACCTGACATGGCCCGTCGCGTCTTCCTCCACGTCGGGAGCCCCAAGACGGGTACGACGTTCCTGCAGGCCGTGCTCTGGTCGCAGCGGGACCTCGCCGAGCAGCAGGGTCTGCTCCTCCCGCTCGAGGCGTTCTTCGACCACTACCTCGCGACGCTTGACGTGCGTGACATCGACCCGCAGCCCCAGGACGTGGAGCGGGCCTCCGACGTGTGGCGCCGGATCGTGCGGGAGTCGCGCTCGTGGGACGGTGACGTGCTCATCTCCCACGAGCTCCTCGCGCCCGCGACCGCCGCGCAGGCCGAGCGCGCCATCGCCGCCTTCGGGCCTTCGGTCGAGGTGCACGTGGTGCTCACCGCTCGTGACCTCGTGCGCCAGATCCCCGCGGAGTGGCAGGAGCACGTGAAGCACCGGTCGAAGAAGCGCTTCGACGACTTCGTCGCCGACCTGCGCCGCGAGGACCCGGCCACCTGGTTCTGGCAGGTCCAGGACTTCCCCGACGTGCTGCGGCGATGGGGCTCGACGCTGCCGTCCGAGCGCGTCCACGTGGTGACGGTGCCTCCGGCCGGTCAGCCGACGAGTCTGTTGTGGGAGCGGTTCGCCGGTCTGCTCGGCCTCGACCCGGCCACGTTCAGCACGACCGGGCAGCGGGCCAACACCTCGCTGGGCTACGAGCAGGCTGAGCTGCTGCGGCGCGTGAACGTCGAGCTCGGCGACCGGCTGCCGCTGCCAGGGCCCTACGCGCCGGACGTGAAGTCGATGTTCGCCGAGCGCGTGCTGGTCCGGCAGCCCGGCACGCGCCTCGCCCTGAGCGGTGACGGCCTCGACTACGCGGTCCGTCGTTCCGAGGAGCTCGCCGAGGGCATCCGCAAGCTCGGCGTCGACGTCGTCGGTGACCTCGCCGAGCTCGTCCCGGATGTCGGGCCGGCGACGGAGCAGCCGCCGCTCACGCCGCCGAGCGACGACGTGGTGTTGGGGGAGAGCCTCACCGCGATCACCGGCCTCCTCGAGGAGTACTCCGAGCTCCGCCGTCGAGCTCATCACGAACGGATCGAGCTGGACCGTCTGCGACAGCTCGAGCAGGAGATGCGCGAGCGGCCGGCGAAGCACCTGCTGCGCGGCCTGAGCGAGCGCTGGTCCTGGGCGGGTAAGGCTCGTGCCGGCGCCCGTCGTACGCGGGACAGGCTGCGTTCCGCCCGCGGCCGCTAGCCGGCCGTGCTGGCCCGGGTCTCCGGCCACTTCCGTGAGCAGGCGCGGGCCTGTGCCTCGCTCGGCTCGCCGATGTACGCACAGCTCGTCGACCGCCTCGCCGACGACATCGATGCGGGCGGGGCACCTGGGACCTCGAGACCGCCTGGCCGCTGCTCGAACGGCTGCTGCGCGAGGAGGCCCGAGGGCCGGGTCAGGCTGACCTCCACGTCTGGCCCGACCAGCGCGCCCGCCTCGAGCGGCTGCGTAGCGCCTTCGCCGTGGCCCAGTCGCACCCGGTCGAGTCGCCCTTCGCGCACCTGGCGGTCGAGCCCGCCCGTCGTACGCCGGGGGCCGACCAGGAGTTCCTGCTCGCGCTGCGCCTGTGGAGCTGCGGGTCATCGGCGCCACCGTCGGCCACGGGATCCCCACGACCGGGGAGTGAGTAAGGCCACGCCTCGCGCATCTCCCGCCGCACGCCGGGTTTCGGCACGATAGGGCGCACGCCCGACGTCGAGTCAACAGGAGTGTGTGGGATGCAGTTCGGTCGCAGCTACGAGGAGTTCGAGGTCGGCGCGACGTACAAGCACTGGCCGGGCAAGACGGTCACGGAGTACGACGACCACCTGTTCTGCCTGCTGACGATGAACCACCACCCGCTCCACATGGACGTCAACTACGCCGAGAACACCACGCAGTTCGGCAAGAACGTCGTGGTGGGCAACTACATCTACTCGCTGCTGCTCGGCATGAGCGTCCCCGACATCTCCGGCAAGGCGATCGCGAACCTCGAGATCGAGTCGCTGCGCCACGTGGCGCCGACGTTCCACGGCGACACCAACTACGGCGAGACCACCGTGCTCGACAAGTGGGAGAGCAGGTCGAAGGACGACCGGGGCGTGGTCTACGTCGAGACGATCGGCTACAACCAGGACGGCAAGGTGGTCTGCATCTTCCGCCGCAAGGTGATGGTGCCGAAGCAGAACTACCTCGAGGAGCGCGGTGGCGAGCAGCCTGCTCGCCCGGTGCCGCAGCCGGACAAGAACTGGCCGGGACCCGACTCCGAGTGACCCGAAGGCGCCGGCCGATCCCCGTGTCGGCCGGGCTCTCAAACCGTGAGTAGAACCACGTCGGGGTGGTTTGTCCCGATCCGAGGGCAGATGGCAACGCGCAGGCGGGCCGCCGCCGCTGTGGCCGTCGCGGCCGCGACTCTGCTCACCGTGCACGTGGCCAGTGGCGTGCTGACCGCGACGAACCTCGAGAACGTCGTCATCGGTGCGATCGTCGTGGCCTCGGTCGCCTACTTCCGGTGATCCTGACCAGCTCCCGGGCACGAGCACCGAGCGCAGCCGCGTGGTGGCGTTCGTCCCGCTGTTCATCGCGAGCGCGTCGTTCTGGTCGCTGTTCCAGCAGCAGTTCACGGTCGTGACGATCTACTTCGATGAGCGTGTGGACCGCACGGTCCTCGGCTGGGAGATGCCGGTGTCCTGGGCGCAGTCGATCAACCCGGTCTTCATCATCTTGATGGCCGGCGCGTTCGCCGGGTTGTGGACCCGCTTGGGTTCGCGACAGCCATCGACGCCGACGAAGTTCGCCCTCGGCACGGCGCTGAGGGGCGTCGCCTTCCTGGCGTTCATCCCGATGTCCGGCGGCGGCGACAACAGCGCGCCGTTCCTCGGCCTGGTGGGGGTGCTGTTCCTGTTCACGGTCGCTGAGCTGCTGCTCTCTCCGGTCGGACTCTCCCTCGCCACGAAGCTGGCTCCCGCGATCTTCCGCACGCAGACGGTGGCGCTCTTCTTCCTCTCCGTGGCGCTGGGCTCGGCCATGTCCGGGTACCTCGCGCAGTTCTACAGCGCGGAGAACGAGCGCACCTACTTCGGGGTCGTCGGCGGGGTGGCGATCCTCCTCGGCCTCCTGCTCGTGGCACTCTCACGGCCGATCCGCAGGCTGATGGCCGGGGTGCACTGACTAGGGGAGGACGCCCCACTCGGTGAGCGCCTGCACCAGCCCGGGTGCACAGTCGAGCTCGCGCACCTGGGCGGGGGTGAACCAGCCGACATCGACCGCGTCGTCGCCTGCCACGACCCAGTCGGTGTCCGCTCCGGCGACCGGGGTGCAGCGGTAGTCCCGGATCACGAAGACCGACCCGTCCGGGGCGTCCCGCTCGACGGTGCCGACGAGGTCATGGACGCCGACGGCGAGCCCGGTCTCCTCGAGGACCTCCCGCGCGGTCGCCTCTGCGTCGTCCTCGCCCGGCTCCACCCGTCCGCCCGGGACGGACCAGCAGCCCTGTGCCGGTGGGTTGCCCCGCCTGATCAGCAGGATCCGCCCGTCAGGGCCGGTGACGATGCCGCCCACGCAGTCGACGCGTCGCTGTTCCACGGGACCCAGACTAGGTGCGGTTCCTTGACGGGGGCTGTCATGGGCACGACGGTGGACCCATGACGCTCGCGGCAGGCTGTCCACGGTGTACCGCACCCGTCGCCGAGGACAAGGACGGCTGGCGATGTCCCGACCACGGAGCGATCACCCCGCTGTGGCGACCAGGCAAGGCGAGCTACGAGGCCATGGCGGAGCACCTCGGCCGTTGCGGCGCCTCGCCGACCCTGGTCCCCTGGCCGCTCGCACCTGGGTGGACCATCACCGACTTCGGCTGTGTGGCCGCCCCCGATGAGGACGCCAGGGCAAGCATGCTGTCCTGCAGCGGGGTGAACGACCTCGACGGGGTCGTGGAGCTGACCGTGGTCTCCGAGGAGCCGGGGGTCGGGCTCGGGGCGCGTTGCGCGGGCACCGACCACACCGACCCCGGCGCAGAGATCGGTGACGGGCCCCCGCACGTCAAGGTGCGCATCGACGGCGTGGCCCTCCCGCTCTGGTCGGTGTCGACGTCCATGAGCGACCCGGCCTTCGACCGGTCGGTGTTCGCGGGGGAGGCCCACGGCCGCTGGCTGTGGCTGGTCCTGCGCCCGGCCTCGGCCGCTCTGCTGCTGCGCGACGAGTGGATTCTCGCCGATGTCGCGAGCCTCGGCCCCGAGCTGATCGCCGTACCGTTCGGGGGAAACCCACCCCCGTGGTGAGGGGGGCGGTGGCGGTTAGGCTGCGCGGGTGCGCATCGACCTCCACACCCACTCCGACCGATCCGACGGGACCACCACGCCCACGGAGCTGGTCTGCCACGCGGGGAAGCTGGGGATCGACGTGCTCGCCATCACCGACCACGACACCACGGCGGGTTGGGCCGAGGCGGCCGAGGCCGCCGAGCGGGAGGGGCTGACCCTGGTCCGTGGCATCGAGGTCAGCTGCAAGCTCGAGGGCAGCGCGGTGCACCTGCTGGCCTACCTCCCGGACCCGACCTACGAGCCGCTCGCCGCGGAGCTCGGCCGGATCCTCGAGGGACGCAACGCACGACTCCCCGCGACCCTCGCCAAGCTGCGGCACCTCGGCATCGACATCCAGGAGGACGACGTACGCCGGGTCGCCGGCGACGCGGCGGCGATGGGGAGGCCGCACGTGGCGGACGCCCTG
This sequence comes from Nocardioidaceae bacterium, assembly GCA_035688575.1. GTDB lineage: Bacteria > Actinomycetota > Actinomycetes > Propionibacteriales > Nocardioidaceae > Nocardioides_C. Next base: position 2,037 of record DASSMS010000016.1, on the reverse strand, counting down.
GTCGAGAAGGGCGTCGTCCAGGACCGCGGCGAGGCCTTCGACACCTACCTCGGCTCCCGCGGTCCTGCCTACGTCAAGCGCTACGCGGCGCCGCTCGACGAGATGGTGCGCATGGTCGCCGCCGCTGGCGGCGTGAGCGTGGTCGCGCATCCCTGGGGGCGGCGCTACACCCACCAGGCGCTCGACGAGGCGCGCTTCGCCGCGCTGAAGGACGAGGGTCTCGCCGGCATCGAGGTCGACCACCAGGACCACGAGGATAGGGACCGCGAGATGCTCCGGGCCATCGCCCGCAACCTCGACCTGATCGTGACCGGCTCCAGCGACTACCACGGCGATGGGAAGGTCGACCACGACCTCGGGTGCAACACGACAGACCCCGAGGACTTCGCGCGACTGGTCGAACTCGCCCGAGCGTCGGCCGCGGCGTCCGGCCGCACGACGCCCGGGGTGCTGTTCCCGTGACCTGGCTGGACCTCGTGCTGATGACCGAGGTGTTCGTCACGCTGTTCGTGATCATGGACCCGGTCGGCACGATCCCGATCTTCCTGGCGCTCACCGGTGGCCGCTCGGCCGCGTCGATGCGCCGGGCCGCCTGGCAGGCGGTCGCGGTCTCGTTCGGGGTGATCGTGGCGTTCGCCTTCTTCGGCCAGCAGATCCTGGCCTACCTCAACATCTCGCTGCCGGCGTTGCAGATGGCCGGGGGCCTGCTCCTCCTGCTGATCGCGCTCGAGCTGCTCACCGGCAAGGAGGAGTCGTTCAGCGCGGGGGCCAACGCCAACGTCAACGTCGCGCTCGTCCCGCTCGGGACGCCGATGATGGCAGGGCCGGGCGCCATCGTCGCGACGATGGTCTTCTCCGACCGGGTCGACGGCCTCGACACCTTCGCGGGCGTCGCGATGGGCGTCGTCCTCGTGCACGTCGCGCTCTGGCTCTCCATGCGCTTCTCCGTCCCCATCCTCAGGGTCATCCGGGAGAGCGGGGTCCTGCTGGTCTCCCGCATCGCCGGTCTGCTGCTCTCCGCGATCGCCGTGCAGCTGATGGCGGACGCCATCAGAGCGTTCCTGGCGGGTGAGGGCTGAGCCGGATGCGGCCCCTGGCTACTTCCGCCCCAGAGCCTGGAACCTCGCCTGGAGGGACGAGGGGGTCGCGCGGGCCAGCGCACTGAGCAGCTTGTACCTCTTGCTCGGGATCGAGATCGCCTTTCCCCTCTCGAGGTCCACGAGCGCCTCACGCACCAGCCGATCCGCGTCCAACCACATCCATCCCGGCGCCGAGTCGCGACCGACCCCCATGCGGGCGTGGAACTCGGTGCGCACGAACCCCGGGCACAAGGCCATGCCCCGCACACCGCGGTGGCGGTAGGTCAGGTCCAGCCACTCGCTGAACGAGACCACGTAGGCCTTGGCAGCGCTGTAGGTGCCACGCGGGAGGAAGGCGGCGACGCTCGAGACGTTGACGATCGCGCCTTCGCCCCGCTGCAGCATCGGCCGGATGGCGGCGTGGCTGAGCCGCATCACCGCCGTGACCAGGACGTCGAGCATCTCCTGCTCGTCCTCCACGGTGTTCTCCGTGAACGGGTGCTTGTGGCCGAACCCCGCGTTGTTGACGAGCAGGGAGACTGGACGCTGCGGGTCGGCGACACGGGCCTCGACCGCGGCGATCTGCTCGCGGTCGGCGAGGTCGGCGACGAGAACCTCGACGTCGACGCCGTGGCTGTCGCTCAGCCGTGCGGCGAGGTCCTCGAGCCGTGCGCGGTCACGGGCCACGAGCACGAGATCCTGGCCTCGGGCCGCCAGCTGCTCGGCGAAGGCGAGACCGATGCCCGCCGTCGGGCCGGTGATGAGAGCAGTGCCACGTGACATGGGCACAGCATTCCACGGACACCTCCGACGCCCTGACGGTGTCTCAGGCACAATGTGGCGTGATGAGCACTCAGATTCTGGCGGTCGCCAACCAAAAGGGCGGCGTTGCCAAGACCACCACCGTTGCCTCCCTCGGCGCCGCGCTGGCCGAACAGGGCAAGTCCGTCCTCATCGT
>DASSMS010000177.1:0-23697 GCA_035688575.1 Nocardioidaceae bacterium | reverse complement strand
CGTGCAGCAGGCCCGCGTCGAGCAGCGCCTTCATGACCACGGGGATGCCGCCGATCTTGTCGACGTCGTTCATCACGTAACGGCCGAACGGCTTGAGGTCGCCGAGGTGCGGGACCTTCTCCCCCACCCGGTTGAAGTCGTCGAGCGTCAGCGGCACCTCGGCCTCGCGGGCGATCGCGAGCAGGTGCAGGACGGCGTTCGTCGAACCGCCGAGCGCCATCACCACGGCGATGGCGTTCTCGAAGGCCTCCAGGGTCATGATCTGGCGGGCGGTGATGCCCTTGCGCAGCATCTCCACCACGGCCTCGCCGGAGCGGTGGGCGAAGCCGTCGCGGCGGCGGTCCACGGCGGGCGGCGCCGCCGACCCCGGCAGCGACATCCCGAGCGCCTCGCCGACGGAGGCCATCGTGTTGGCGGTGTACATGCCGCCGCAGGCGCCCTCGCCGGGACAGATCGCGCGCTCGATGCGGTCGACCTCCTCGCGGGTGATCTTGCCGGCGAGGCACGCCCCGACGGCCTCGAACGCGTCGATGATCGTGACGTCCTGGCCGTCGACCTGGCCGGGCATGGTGGAGCCGGCGTAGAGGAACACCGAGGCCAGGTCGAGCCGCGCGGCTGCCATCAACATGCCCGGCAAGGACTTGTCGCAGCCAGCGAGCAGCACGGAGCCGTCGAGACGCTCGGCCATCATCACGGTCTCGACGCTGTCGGCGATTACCTCGCGCGAGACCAGCGAGAAGTGCATGCCTTCGTGACCCATCGAGATGCCGTCGGACACCGAGATGGTGCCGAACTCCAACGGGTACCCCCCACCGGCGTGGACGCCGTTCTTGACGGCCTTGGCAAGCCGGTCCAGGGAGAGGTTGCACGGCGTGATCTCGTTCCACGACGAGGCGACGCCGATCTGCGGCTTGGCGAAGTCCTCGTCGCCCATGCCGACCGCGCGCAGCATCCCGCGTGCGGCGGCGCGCTCGAGCCCGTCGGTGACGTCGCGGCTGCGAGGTTTGATGTCCGGCTGGTCCTGGCTGCTTGAGGTGCTGTCGGGCATGTGGCGAGCCTACGCCGCAGCGCTCGTACGACGGCCGTGCGTCTCAGCAACCCGGTGAGACGCGGAGGTGCGTCGGTCTCGAGCCGGCTGTCTAGGGTGGGCCGGTGACCTCGAACGACTCCCTCACCGACCGGCGGACCTCGGGCTCGGTCGGCGCGGTGTGGCTGGTCGTCGGGGGCATCGTCTCGGTCCAGGTGGGAGCCGCGATCGCGAAGGACCTGTTCAGCCTGGTCCCGCCCACGGCGATGGTCTGGCTCCGCCTGGTCACCTCGGCGGTGATCCTCGTGGCGATCGCGCGGCCGGCTCTTCGCGGCAGGTCGGCCGCGGACTGGCGGGTCGCCCTCGCCTTCGGGGTGAGCCTGATGACCATGAACTGGGCGATCTACCAGTCCTTCGCCCGGATCCCCCTGGGCATCGCGGTGACCATCGAGTTCCTGGGACCCCTGGCGGTCGCGGTCATCGGCTCGCGCAGACCACGTGACCTCGTGTGGGTCGCGCTGGCCGGTGCGGGCGTTGCGCTGCTCGGCATCGCGCCCGGCGACATCACGCTCGTCGGCGTGCTGTTCGCGCTCCTCGCCGGCGCCGCGTGGGCGGCGTACATCCTTCTGAGCGCGAGCACCGGACGCCGCTGGCCGGGCATCTCCGGCCTCGCGGTCGCGAGCGTCGTCGGCGCGGTTGCCCTCGCCCCACCGGCACTCGTCGAGGCCGGCCCGGACCTGCTGGACGCGAAGGTGCTCGTCCTCGGCGTCGCGATCGGCCTTCTGTCGTCGGTGATCCCCTACAGCTTCGAGCTGAAGGCCCTGCGTCGGATCCCGCCGCGGGTGTTCGGCGTGCTGATGAGCCTCGAGCCCGCGGCCGCCGCGCTCGCCGCGATGGCCCTGCTCGGGGAGTTCCTCACCCCGGTGCAGTGGACGGCACTGGCGTGCGTGGTCGTCGCGAGCGTCGGCGCGACCCGCTCGGCGGAGCCCGTACGGGAGCCGGCGCCCAACTGAGACCTCACACCAGTGCGGCCCTGACCACCACCACGTCGGGCAGGTGGCGCACGACCTCCTGCCAGCTCTCCCCCGCGTCGGTGCTGTAGAAGACGTTGCCGGCACGGGTGCCGAGGTACAGGCCCGCCGGGTCGGCGTCGTCCGCGCACATCGCGTCCCGGAGGACCGAGGAGTAGAAGCCGTCGGGGAGCCCCGCGCCGAGCTCCTCCCACGTGGCCCCCGCGTCGGCGGACCGCCAGACGCGTGCCTTCGCCTCGGGTGGGAACCGCGTGTCCCCCGCCCCGTTGGGGAAGACGAACAACGTCGCCGGGTCCTCGGGATGCACGACGACCGGGAAGCCGAAGTCCGACGGGAGGCTCTGCCCGATCGCCGTCCACGAGTCGGCACCGTCGTCGGAGCGGTAGACGCCTCCGTGGTTCTGCGCGTACAGCCGGTCCGGCAGGTCCGGATGGCGGGTGACCTTGTGGACGCACTGGCCGAACTCCGGGTACTGCTGACCTTCAGGCATGAAGCCGGCGGCGATCCCGACGTTCGCGGGCGCCCAGGACTCGCGGGCGTCCTCGGTGCGGTACACCCCGCCGGTCGACATCGCCACGACCATCCGGGACGCGTCGGACGGGTGCGGGAGGATCGTGTGGATGGCCTGACCACCGAAGCCCGCCCCCCACTGCGGGCGGTGCGGATGGTCCCAGAGCGAGCGGACCAGCTCGAACGTCTCGCCCCTGTCCTCGGACCGGAAGAGTGCCGAGGGCTGGGTGCCCGCATAGACGACGTGCGGCTCGGCGGAGCCTCCCGGCCACAGCTGCCACACCTGCTGTACGCCGACGCCGGCCTCCTCGGGGAGCACCATCACGTTCGGCGACTCCTGCCAGGTCTCCCCCAGGTCGTCGGAGCGGTAGACATGAGGCCCCCAGTGCGGCGACCCGGACCCCACGAGCAGCCGTGTCCGACCTCCCCGGGTGTCGACCATGCAGGAGTACACCTCCTCCATCAGGAACCGCGGCTCGTCCCAGACCCACTCCCCGCCGTCGATGTCGGCCCGCCCGATCCACAGACCCTTGCGCGTGCCGACCATCATCAGTCGCTGTCCCTGCTGCACCATCGTCTGCACCCTCGCTCCTGAGGCCTCACCCGGCCTCCCGACCATTGGACTCCTGGCCCGGCGAAAAGTCATCGGCCCCAGGCCGCACCCCCGATCGTCGGGCCCGTCGGCCAGGCCGAGACTCGCCTCACACGCCGGTTCGTGGCTCCGTGGGAACTGCGGGCCAGCTTCTCCCCACGAGACGAAGGGGTCCGAAAGCTCCGCGCGGGCGCGTGTCGCTAGTACTCCCCACGCATCACGTTGGCCAGTGGCTCGCCGGTGGCGAAGCGCTCGAGCTGCTCGCGGACGAGCCTGTAGGCACGCGGCCACATCGCGCTCGAGGCGCCGCCGACGTGGGGTGAGATGAGCAGGTTCGGGGCGCGCCATAGGGGGTGGCCCTCCGGCAGGGGCTCGGGATCGGTGACGTCGAGCGCGGCGTGGATCCGCTCCGTCTGAAGTGCCTCGGCCAGTGCGTCGGTGTCCACGACCGGGCCGCGTGCGACGTTGACCAGCAGCGCGTCGTCCTTCATGCGGGCCAGGAAGTCGCGGTCCACCATGCCTCGCGTCTCCTCGGTCATCGGCACGATGAGGACCACGACATCGGCGTGGGGCAGGAGCCGGTGGAGCTCGTCGAAGCCGTGGACGCCTTCGCGGGCCCTGCGAGCCACCCGCACGACGTCCACCTCGAAGCCGTCGAGCCGCTGCTCGACGGCTGCACCCACCGCGCCGTACCCCACGATCAGGACGCGGCGGTCGGCCAGCGACCGGGCCCGGATCGGCTGCCACTCACCGCGGTCCTGGGCCCGGACGAAGCCGGGGAGGCCGCGAAGCGAGGCCAGCATCAGGGCGACTGCCAGCTCGGCGGTCGACGCGTCGTGGATGCCACGGCCGTTGCACAGCAGGACCCCGTCCGGGACGAAGGGCCGGACATGGTCGACGCCTGCGGTCAGGGTCTGCACGACCCGGAGCCGAGGCAGACGGGCGATCACCTCGCTGTCGGCCGGGCAGAAGCGGTATGCCGGGACGTAGAGCTCTACCTCGGCGGCTGACGGGGGCAACCCCTCGTGCTCCTCTGGAAGGAACCGCTCGTAGCGCAGCGACTGCGGCGGCGACCCGAGCTCCGTCGCGTCGAAGGGAAGCCAGACCAGCGGACGCGCATCGCTCATGACCCGACCCTAACGACGCGGGCCCATAAGGTCTCGGCTGGACGTCGGGGCTGTTCACATACCTGTCACACACCGTTGACCCCCGGGAAGCACCAGCGCTCTAGCGTCGAGTACAGCCCGATCCGACCAGCAGCGCTCGCAGCGGGAGGCCCTATGTTCGTCACCCCGGCACGACTCGTCCGCTCCCTGGGCAACTGGCACGTGCACACACAGGAGGTCGCGCGGCGCAACGCGCTGGTCGCGTCGACGGCTCTTGCCGAGCGACGCCGTGAGCGAGTCGAGGTCGAGACGTTCCTGTCCTCCCTCGATGCCCGCTCCGCCGCCGAGACCACCCTGGAGGTCCGCGTCCGTGGAGCATGAGGCCGGTGGCCGAGCGGACTGAGCCGGCTCGCGTGATCTCGGGCACCTTCTTGTCACTGTTTGTCCCGGTTGCGGCAGGATCTGCCGCATGCCCGCCGCTCCCACCGAGCGCCTCGCGCTCCGGTTCTACGACGTCACCAGCGCCGACGGCACCCGCATCAAGGCGTGGACGAACGATGCCGAAGGTCCGACGCTCCTGCTGTGCAACGGCCTGGGCACCAACCCCTACGCCTGGCCGGCCCTGCTCCGTCCCGACTGCGGCGTCCGCGTCATCTCGTGGTTCCACCGCGGCGTCGGTGGGTCGGACCGTCCGCGGGACCGGTCCCGGGTCGGCATCGACGCCTTCCTCGAGGACGCGCTCGCTGTCATGGACCACGCCGGCGTCGAGGCGTGTGCCGTCGCCGGCTGGTCGATCGGGGTGAACACCGCCTTCGAGCTCGCCGTCCTGCACCCTTCACGGGTGACGGGCCTCTTCGCGGTCGCCGGCGTCCCGGGCGGCACCTTCGCCTCGATGGGAGCCCCGCTGATGATCCCCCGCATCGCGCGCCGTCCCATCTCGGTCGGGGTCACCCGGATCCTGCGACGTGTCGGCAAGGCGATCACCCCGTTCTCGTCGCGGCTGCCGGTCGGCGTCGCCTTCGCGCAGCTGCTCAGCCACAGCGGCTTCATGATGCCGACCGCCGAGATCCCCGCCCTCCGGCGGGCGGTCAAGGAGTTCCTGACCACGCCGGTCGACTGGTACATGCACCTCGCCCTCGCCGCGGCCGAGCACCCCCGGGTCTCCCTGCGGCACGTCAAGGTGCCCACAGCCTTCGTCGGTGGCAGGTTCGACCTCCTCGCGAGCTCCGAGGACATGGCGACGGCTTCGGAACGGATCCCCGGCTCGACGTACGTCGAGCTCCCCGGGAGCCACTTCCTCCAGCTCGAACACCCCGACCCGGTGCACGATGAGCTTCTGACCTTGCTCGGGCGCATAGCCTGAGTCGCATGAAGGCCGTCGCGACCACGCTCGTCGCCCTGCTCGCACTGACCGCCTGTTCCTCCGAGGGCGCCCCGACCGGTCTGGGCACCCCGTCACCCTCACCACAGCCGAACACCCGCACCGTCGAGCCCGAGACCTCCCCGGCCCCGAGTCCCTCCGCCGAGAACCGGGGTCCGGCCAAGCCCCGCGTCGTGGGGACGGTCGCGACCGGGCTCGTGGCTCCGTGGGGCATCGCGTTCCTTCCCGACGGCAGCGCCCTCGTCAGCGAGCGCGACACCACGAAGATCCTCGCCGTCCCCGCCCGCGGTGGACGCGTGCGCACGGTCGGCCGGATGGAGCAGGCAGAACCCGTGGGCGAGGCGGGGCTCCTAGGTCTCGCGGTCTCCCCGACGTACGACGAGGACTCCTTCGTCTACGCCTACTTCTCCACCGCGCAGGACAACCGCGTCGTGCGTATGAAGTACGACGGTCGGAGGCTGGGCAAGCCCCAGGTGCTGCTCGACGGCATCCCCCACGCCTCCTACCACGACGGCGGCCGGCTGCAGTTCGGGCCGGACGGCTACCTGTACATCTCCACCGGGGAGGCCGGCCAGACAGAGCTCGCACAGGACCGTAGCTCGCTCGGTGGCAAGATCTTGCGAGTCACTCCGAGCGGCAAGCCCGCCCCCGGCAACCCGGTGAAGGGCTCACCGGTGTGGACGATGGGGCACCGCAACGTCCAGGGCCTGGCCTTCGACGACCAGGACCGGCTCTGGGCGAGCGAGTTCGGGGCGAACACCTGGGACGAGCTGAACCGGATCGAGAAGGCACGTAACTACGGGTGGCCCCTCGTCGAGGGCAAGGGCGACCAGGACCAGTACCGCAACCCCTTCGCGCAGTGGCGTACGTCGGAGGCGTCCCCCTCCGGCCTCGCCTACGCCTCGGGAGCGCTCTGGATGGCCTCGCTGCGCGGACAGCGGCTGTGGCGGGTGCCGGTCCGGGACAACGGCACCATCGGGAAGCCGCAGGCCTTCTTCGTCGGGAACTACGGCCGGCTGCGCACGGTGGTCGTAGCACCCGACGGCGCCCTGTGGCTCTCGACGAGCAACCGCGACGGCCGTGGGGACCCGGCGGCGAAGGACGACCGGATCCTGCGCGTCGCGCTGCGCTGACACGTCGACCCGCCCCGCTCGGGGACTGCCCATGGGAATCTGTGGCTTCCCACGGCAAGATCACCGTGGGAAGCCACAGATCGCCTGCATACCTTGGTAATCAGGAGAGCTTCTGGAGGATCAGCTCCCGCACGCGGGCGGCGTCGGCCTGGCCGCGCATCTCCGTCATCACCGCGCCGATGAGAGCGCCGGCCGCGGCGACCTTGCCGTCGCGGATCTTGTCGGCGACCTCCGGGTTAGCGGCGATGGCTCGGTCCACAGCCTCGGAAAGGGCACCCTCGTCGGAGACCACGGCGAGGCCGCGGGTCGCGACGACCTCGTCCGGAGTGCCCTCCCCGGCGAGGACGCCGTCGAAGACCTGGCGGGCGAGCTTGTCGTTGATCTTGCCCTCGTCGACGAGCTCCTGGACGCGGGCGACGTCCGCCGGGGAGACCCCGAGGTCGGCGAGGTCGACCCCCCGCTCGTTGGCGCGGCGGGCCATGTCGGAGAGCCACCACTTGCGAGCCGTGGCCGGCGTGGCCCCCGCGGCGACCGTCTGCTCGACGAGCAGCAGGGCACCGGCTCCGACGGTGTCACGCATCTCGAGGTCGCTGAAGCCCCACTCCTTCTGCAGCCGGGCGCGGTGCTCGCGCGGCGGCTCGGGCAGCGTCGCCCGCAGATCCTCGACCCACGAGTCCGCCGGCGCGATCGGGACCAGGTCCGGCTCGGGGAAGTACCGGTAGTCCTCGGCGTCGGACTTCTCCCGCCCGGAGGTGGTGATGCCGGTGTCCTCGTGCCAGTGGCGGGTCTCCTGGACGATGGACTCGCCCTCGGCGAGGCGGGCCGCCTGCCTGCCGATCTCGTAGCGCACCGCCCTCTCGACCGAGCGCAGGGAGTTGACGTTCTTGGTCTCGGTGCGGGTCCCGAACCGTTCCTCGCCCGCAGGCTTCAGGGAGAGGTTGACGTCACAGCGCAGCGAACCCTGCTCCATGCGCACGTCGGACACGCCGAGACCGAGCAGCAGCTCGCGCAGGTGGGCGACGTACGCCTTCGCGACGAGCGGCGCCTTGTCACCGGTCCCGGTGATCGGCTTGGTCACGATCTCGATCAGCGGGATCCCGGCGCGGTTGTAGTCGACCAGCGAGTAGTCCGCACCGTGGATACGCCCGGAGGTCCCGACGTGGAGGGACTTGCCGGTGTCCTCCTCCATGTGGGCCCGCTCGATCTCGACCCGGAACGTCTCACCGTCCACCTCGACCTCGGTCCAGCCGTCGAAGGCGATCGGCTCGTCGTACTGCGAGGTCTGGAAGTTCTTCGGCATGTCCGGGTAGAAGTAGTTCTTCCGCGCGAACCTGCACCACGGGGCGATCGAGCAGTTCAGCGCGAGCCCGATCCGGATCGCGGACTCCACCGCCTTCTCGTTGACGACCGGCATCGCCCCCGGGAGCCCGAGGCAGGTCGGGCACACCTGGGTGTTCGGCTCTGCGCCGAACTCGGTCGGGCAGCCGCAGAACATCTTGGTGACGGTGTTGAGCTCGACGTGGACCTCGAGACCCATCACCGGGTCGAACCGCTCGAGAGCCTCCTCGAACGACATCAGCGCAGGTGCGGCGGTCATCGCACGGCCTCCTTCCGGGCCGCCCCGGCGAGCGCCGGGGCCTTGTCGAGCAGCGGGACGCCCCACCGGTCGAGCAGCGCGGCCTCGAGAGCGGCGCCGACCCGGTAGAGGCGGTCGTCGGCCATCGCCGGCGCGAGGATCTGGAAGCCGGTCGGCAGCCCGTCCTCATCGGCGAGGCCGCTGGGCAGCGAGAGCCCTGGGACCCCGGCCAGGTTCGCCGGGATCGTCGCGATGTCGTTGAGGTACATCGCGACCGGGTCGTCGAGCTTCTCCCCCAGCTTGAACGCCGTGGTCGGCGCGGTGGGCGAGACGAGCACATCGGCTGACTCGAACGCCGCGGCGAAGTCCCGGCTGATGAGCGTGCGCACCTTCTGGGCCTGGCCGTAGTAGGCGTCGTAGTAGCCGCTGGACAGCGCGTAGGTGCCGAGGATGATGCGGCGCTTGACCTCGTCGCCGAACCCCGCGTCACGGGTGGCGCGCATGACCTCCTCGGCGTTCGGGTCCTCGACCCCTTCCGGGTACACCCGGAGGCCGTAGCGCATCGCGTCGAACTTGGCGAGGTTGGACGACGCCTCGCTCGGCAGGATCAGGTAGTAGGCCGCGAGCGCGTGGACGAAGCTCGGGCAGGAGACCTCGACCACCTCGGCGCCTGCGTCGACGAGCAGCTGCACCGACTCGTCGAAGCGCGCCTGGACGCCGGGCTGGTACCCCTCACCGGTCAGCTCCCTCACGACGCCGACCCGGAGTCCCTTCATGTCCCCGGCGGCGCCCTGTCGGGCGGCCTCGACGAGCGGCGGCACCGGCTGGTCGATCGAGGTCGAGTCGAGCGGGTCGTGGCCGCCGATGACCTCGTGGAGCAGCGCGGAGTCGAGGATCGTGCGGGTCACGGGGCCGGCCTGGTCGAGGGAGTTCGCCAGCGCGACGAGCCCGTAGCGCGACACCCCGCCGTACGTCGGCTTGACCCCCACGGTCCCGGTGACCGCGCCGGGCTGCCGGATGGAGCCGCCGGTGTCGGTGCCGATGGCGAGCGGCGCCTCGAAGGCCGCGACCGCCGCCGCCGAGCCGCCACCGGACCCGCCCGGGATCCGGTCGAGGTCCCACGGGTTGCGGGTCGGGCCGTAGGCGGAGTGCTCGGTGGATGAGCCCATCGCGAACTCGTCCATGTTCGTCTTGCCCAGGATCGGCAGGCCGGCCTCGCGCAGGCGCGTCACCAGGGTTGCGTCGTAAGGCGGGACCCAGCCCTCGAGGATCCGCGAGCCGCACGTGGTGGGCAGGCCCTTGGTGGTGAGCACGTCCTTGACGGCGATCGGCACGCCGTCGAGGGGGCCGGCGGTCTTGCCGGCGGCACGGCGCTCGTCGGAGGCCCCGGCCTGCGCGAGCGCGCCCTCGGCGTCGACGTGCAGGAAGGCGTGGACGTCGCCGTCGACCGCGGCGATGCGGTCGAGGTAGACCTCGGTGAGCTCGACCGAGGTGGTCTCGCCGGCGGAGAGCGCATCGGCGAGCTCGGCGGCGGTACGGCGGATGAGGTCGCTCATACTCACTCCTCCCCCAGGATGTGCGGCACCGCGAAGCGCTGCTGCTCGACCTCGGGCGCGCCTGCGAGCGCCTCCTCGGCGGTCAGGCCGGGGCGCTGGACGTCCTCGCGGAAGACGTTGGTCAGCGGCATCGGGTGCGAGGTGGGCGGGATGTCGTCGGCGGCGACCTCGCTGATCGACTTGATCGAGTCGAGGATGACCGCCAGCTGCGGCGCGAGGTGGTCGAGCTCGGCGTCGCTCAGGTCGATCCGCGCGAGGTCGGCGAGATGCGCCACCTCTTCACGGGTGATGTCGGGCATGGAACTGCTCGCTCCCCTGGGTCGATGCTGGGTGGATGCTGGGCACGGCGAGCCCACTCGAGGCTCGGGAGCCTCCATCCTAGGGCGGCTCACCCGCTGCCGAGCACACGGCTTGGCCCCGTCCGTCCGCCCGCTCCATGCCGGGGCGCCGCCCACGTCACCCGGCCGCTGGAACGGGTCTGGTCGGTGTGGCAGTATCGGTTGAATTGTCCAGGAAGGGACAGGTGCCCCTTGACCTCCGACCTCCACGACTCGACGACCGACCTGCTGGTCACCCCGGACCAGCCCGACACCGAGTCGCGTCTCCGGCTCAGCACCGAGCGCGCTACTTTCCTCGCCAAGGTCTCCCGCACCGTCGGCGGATCCATGCAGACCGACCGTGCGGTCGACCTGATCCTCGAGATGCTCGTCCCCGAGGTGGTCGACTGGGCTCAGGTGGTGCTGCGAGAGGCCGGCCTGCTGCACTGCCACGCGACCCTCGCAGGAGGGCCGGTCCAGCACGCCACGGTGCCCGCGCCACGTGAGGGGACCTCCACGCTCAGCCGGGTGATGTCCCGCGGGCTCCGGGAGCTCTCGCTCATCGCGATGGGCCCGGGAGCCACCGACAACGGCGCCCTGGCCTCCGCGGTTCCCGTGCCCGAGCTGCGGGAGTCGGTCGACAGCATCCGCCCCGCAGACCTGCTCGTGATCCCGCTCAACGCCCGCGGCCGGGCCTTCGGAGCGCTGACCCTCGCACGACGCGGTGGCGGGGGTTTCGACGAGGACGCCGTCGCGTTCCTCGAGGAGCTCGCCCACAGTCTCGCGGTCACGCTCGACGCGACCCGCGCCCTCGCTGACTCCCGACGAGTCGCCGGGGTGCTCAGCCGCGACCTCGCTCCGCCGAGCCTGCCGGAGATGCCGGGGGTCCGTCTTGCGACCTACTACCGGGTCGCGTTCGAGCACGAGGCGCTCGGCGGCGACTTCTACGACGTCCACGGAGACGACGACGACTGGACCGCCGTCGTCGGCGACGTGTGCGGCAAGGGCGTCGAGGCGGCCGTGCTGACCGGCCGCGTGCGCCAGGCCACGCGCACCGCGGCCCTCGTGGACCGCAGTCCGGCCCGGGTGCTCGACCTCGTCAACCGGGTGCTCGTGAGCGAGGGCGAGGGGACCTTCGTCACCGCCCTGTGCGCACGGGTCCGGCGTCGGGGCGAGGACCTCGTCATGTCCGTGTCCGCCGCCGGTCACCCACCGCCGTACCTGCTGCGCGTCTCTGGCGGTCTGGAGCGCGTGGCCGCCGAGGGCACCGTCCTCGGGCTCTTCGACACCCACGACTACACGGAGACCGAGGTCGTCCTCCGCCCCGGGGACAGCTGCCTGTTCTTCACCGACGGCGTGCTCGAGGCGCCCGGCTTCGAGGAGCAGTTCGGCGAGGCCCGCCTGCACCGGGTCCTGACCGAGGCGCCGCGCACGGACGTGAACGCCGTGGTCGAGACCGTGGCGATGTCACTCGCCGAGCACATCGGTGACCGTGCTCACGACGACATCGCGATCCTGGGCCTGCAGAACGTGCGCGACGCGCGGTGAACGGCCCCGCTTCGGACTACTTCGACGCCGTCTCGGCGGGAGACCGTGCCCGTGCAGTGGCCCTCGTCGACCGACTCCAGCAGAGCGGGGTCACGTCGCTGGACGTGATGACCGACGTCATCGCCCCCGTGCAGACCCGCGTGGGTGAGCTGTGGGCGTGCAACTCGTGGAGCGTCGCCCAGGAGCACGCGGCCACCGCGGTCAGCGAGGCCGTCCTCCACGTACTCGGCGCGAGGATCCCCACGCCGTCCGACCTCGCCTCACCGGTCGTGGTCTCCTGCGTCGAGCAGGAGTGGCACGCGCTCCCGGCGCTCATGGTCGCCGAGCACCTGCGCTCGGCACAGTTCCCGGTGAGCTACCTCGGGGCGAACTCCTCGACCGAGCATCTGGTCCGACACGTCCACCACGTCGCTCCGCGCGCGGTCGCCCTCAGCTGCTCGCTCAGTGCCTCGCTGCCACGAGTACGTCGGCAGCTGGAGGCGGTGCGCGCCACCGGGACCCCGGTGGTCGTGGGTGGTGCAGCTTTCGACACCGAGGGGCGCCGCGCTGCCGCCCTGGGCGCAACCGCGTTCGCGCCCTCCGGATCTCTCCTGCCGGACGTCCTGAGAGGCCTGCCGTCGGCGGTCTCCCCCGCGACACCCCTGGTGCACGACGGCGCCGAGGAGGGCCTGGCCGTGCACGCGGACCGCGAGGAGATCACCCTCGGGCTGAGACAGCGCATCTCGGCCCGCTGCCAGGCCGGCGACGAGCGAGCAGCATGGCAGTCCGCCCTGTTCGACCATCTGCCGCACCTGGTCGGCGCGCTCGCCGGCGCGCTGGTCGCCGCCGACCGCAGCATCCTTCACGAGGCGGTCGCCTGGCTCGACGACGTGCTGCGGCACCGGAACGGACCTGACTCGATCACCAGGACGGTCGTGGGCGACCTCCGCACGATGGTGCGCGAGTACCCCGCCGCCACGCGACTGCTGTCAGGGCTGCTTGGTTGACCGCGGGCCCGGTGTCGATGCGTGCGAGGGCCGGTTGGGTTTGTCCTTGTCGTAGCCGGGCGTCTTCGTGCCCTGCGACGACTCCGGGGCCGACGACACGAGTGGACTCTGCACGTCCGTGGGCGTCGTCGTGGTCGGGTCGCCGGGCTCCCCGGTCACCCCGGTAGGACCGGCTCCGCCCGATGCCCCCGACGTCGCGGTCGCGGTCGGTGAGCCCGCCGCTTCGGACGCGCTCCGCGTCGCGACCATGGTCGCCTCGGGAGAAGGCCGACCCGACCGCGACGTACTGTCCGCGGCCCCCGAGGACGTGCCGGCGACCGGCGACGGAGCGTGGCCTGGCCAGGGACCGCCGGCGACCGCGGCAACCACCCCCGCCGACGCGACGAGCGCAAGTGTCGCCGGCACCGGAAGCCCAGCCCTCTCAGGCTGCTCGTCCGGGGCCTCGCCCCGGACGGCCAGGCCTGCGAGCCGGCCGCGCGCGAAGCCCCCGAGTCGGACCACGGCGAACAGCAGCACGAGCCAGGCCGCGCCGCCGACCACCCGATCGACGGCGGTGACGGAGGTGGTCGCGATCCGCTCGGCGATCCACCCCACGAACGCCACGACCCCGGTGCTCGACATCGCCCAGGCCACGATCCCGCGGATCTCCCACGTGCGAAGGCGGCGTGACCACGCGAGCACCGAGCCGGCGAGCAGAGACCCGACCAGCAACGCAGGGAAGGGCCCGACGCCCATCAAAGCGCTGACCCCCAGAGCACCGAGTCCGACAAGCGTCGCCGCCACCACCAGGCGAACCCTGCGAGTGGAGGCGTCGACGACCGCGACGTGGGCGTGCCGGCCCATCGTCAGCAGGCCGACGGACGCGGGGACGAGCAGGACGAGTGCGGAGACCGTCAACGTCGAGAGAAGTGAGCCGAGCACGCGCCATTGTGTACCTGTCGGTGCCCGGGACGAAAACGGACGATCAGGGACGCTTCATGCGCCAGTGCCCTGGCGGGGGCGCACCCGCGGGCCGGTTCGGCTTCCCCCTCGCGTAGCCGGGGAGCTTCGTCGGTCGGTATACGGGCCCCCACGGCTCGTACTGCGGCACCGATACAGGTGGCGGGACCCAGGGTGACGGCGCCACCGCCGGAGCGGGAGCGGGGACGATCCAGGCGTCGGATCGCTCCAGACGGCCCCGGCCCGGCGTCGGTGCGCCCAGGGGGCGGTGCGGCTTCTCCTTCGCGTAACCCAGGACCTTGGTCGGCTCGGCCGGTGCCGGAGCAGGCGTCCAGGGGTGCGGGGTCGGTGCACCTGGCGCCGGCGCAGTGGTCACCGGGGCGGTCGTCCCGGGCCGGCCGCCGACCCCTGTGCCGCCTGATCCTGCTGCCGGTGTCCGGGTTCCGGCGGGTGCGACCGCGGTCGGAGCCCTCCCGGGGCCGGGCGCGCCACCGATCGCACCCGACTGGTGTCGTACGCCGCCGGTCAGCGGAGAGCCGGGGACCGAGGCGCCGCCGGGGGCCGCGGACCCGTCGGTCCCGCGCGAACGGTCGCGGCCGGCGACTGCGCCGTAGCCGGCATCGACTGCGCTCGGCCCGGTGATGCTGGGCCCGATCGTCGGTGTCCGGCCGGTTGACGGCGCCGCGGTCGGGGCGGACGTCGTCGGCACGGTGGTGGTCTGCGCCGAGGTGGCCGACACACCGGCCTGGGGCCCTCGCCCGGAAGGCTCGGTGCCGTTGTTGGTCACCGCGACCACCACACCGCTCGCGGCGAGTAGCACCGCGAGCGAGACGAGGGGGCGGAGCACCGGGACCGGCGGCCGCCCCTCGAATCCGGTCTGCAGTCCGGCTTGGGCGGTGATCCCCTCCCGGACGTACCGCTGCCCTCGCGCGAGCGCGAAGAGCAGGACCACTCCGACGCCGCCGGTGACCAGTACCTCGGTGAACGACATCGACGAGGCCACCAGCTGCTGCACGAGCGAGCCGATGAACCCGATCGCCCCGGTGACCAGCAGCGCCCACATGACCACCCCGCGCACCGCCCACGAGCTGCTCAGCGGGGCCCACGCGAGGACGGAGCCGGCGAGCACGACCGCGACGACCGTGGCCGGGACCGGGTCGGCGTTGAGGAGCGCTGCCACCGCGAGGGCGCCGAGTGCCACGATGATGGCGGCCAGCACCAGCCGCTGGCGACGGGTTGAGTCCTCAGCCGGAGCCACGTGGCGACGTCGCTCGACGCCGAGCAGCGCGGCGAACGCGGGGACCAACAGGACCACCGCGGTCAGCGTCAGCAGCCACAGCACGGAGTCGAACACGGGACATTGTGAGCACGCCGCCGAGACCACGGGAAGCGATCGCGACGTTATTCCCCAACTTGGGCTATCTGGCGTGCCGCGTCCGGACCATCCGAGAGGAGTACGCCGAATCCGTCTTCGTCGAGGATCGGCACCTTCAGCGAGACCGCTTTGTCGTACTTCGACCCCGGAGCGTCACCGACCACCACGAAGTCGGTCTTCTTCGACACCGAGGAGGCCGCCTTGCCACCGCGGGAGATGATCGCCTCCTTGGCCTGGTCGCGGCTGAACCCGGTCAGCGAGCCTGTCACGACGATGCTCATCCCCTCGAGGTGACGCGGGGTCGACTCGTCGACCTGGTCCTCCATCGTGACCCCGGCGTCACGCCACTTGTCGACGATCGCGTTGTGCCACTCGGACTCGGCGCCGTCGAACCAGCGACGGATCGACTCGGCGATGGTCATGCCGACCCCCTCGACGCCGGCCAGCTCCTCGAGCGATGCGGCGCGGATGGCATCCATGGACCGGAACTCCGTGGCGAGCGCACGAGCCGCCGTGGGGCCGACGTGCCGGATCGAGAGGCCCACCAGGACCCGCCACAGCGGCCGGTGCCTGGCCTCCTCGAGGTTCTTGACCAGCCGGGCGCCGTTGGCCGAGAGCACGGGCCGGTCGCCCTCGCCCTTCTTCGGGGCGCGCGTGAACATCGGAACCCGGACCAGCTTCTCCTCGGTCAGGGTGAAGACGTCGCCCTCGTCCTCGAGAACACCCGCCGTGAGCAGCGCGTCGGCCGCCTCGTAGCCGAGCACCTCGATGTCGAAGGCACCTCTTCCTGCCACGTGGAAGACCCGCTCGCGGAGCTGCGCGGGACAGGACCGGTGGTTGGGGCAGCGAAGGTCCGCGTCGCCCTCCTTCTCCTGCCTCAGCGTCGTGCCGCAGGAGGGGCACTCGGTCGGCATCACCCACTCCGCGAGGTCGTCGGGACGCAGGTCCACCACCGGGCCGAGGATCTCGGGGATCACGTCGCCGGCCTTGCGCAGGATCACCGTGTCGCCGGGGCGGACGTCCTTGCGCCTGACCTCGTGGGCGTTGTGCAGCGTCGCCATCTCCACGGTCGACCCCGCCACCTTCACCGGCGACATCACGCCGTACGGGGTCACCCGCCCCGTTCGTCCGACGTTGACCCGGATGTCGAGCAGCTTGGTGTTGACCTCCTCCGGAGGGTACTTGTAGGCGATCGCCCAGCGCGGCGCCCGCGACGTCGAGCCCAGCCGGCGCTGCAGGGACACCTGGTCGACCTTCACGACCACGCCGTCGATCTCGTGGTCCACGTCATGGCGGTGCTCGCCGTAGTAGGCGATGTACTCGCCCACCGCCTCCAGGTCGGCGAGCACCTTCGACTCCTCGCTCACCGGTAGACCCCAGGCGGCGAGAGCGGCGTAGGACTCGGACTGCCGGGTCGGCTCGAAGCCCTCCCTGACCCCGAGGCCGTGGCAGACCAGCTCCAGCGGCCGGGTGGCGGTGACACGGGGGTCCTTCTGGCGCAGCGACCCGGCGGCGGCGTTGCGGGGATTGGCGAACGGCCCCCGGCCGGTGTCGAGCATGGTCTCGTTGAGCTTCTCGAACGCCGCGACAGGGAGGTAGACCTCCCCGCGCACCTCCACCCGCCTGGGCACGGGGTACTCCTCCGTGCCGGTCAACCGGTGCGGGACGTTGTCGATGGTCCGCACGTTCGGGGTGACGTCCTCACCCGTGCGGCCGTCGCCCCGCGTCGCCCCGCGGACCAGCCGGCCGTCCTCGTAGAGCAGGCTCACGGCGAGGCCGTCGACCTTCAGCTCACAAAGGAAGTCCGCCTCAGCCACCCCCTCACGCAGCAACCGCGCAGCCCACGCCTCGAGCTCCTCGGTGGAGAAGGCGTTGTCCAGGCTCATCATCGGCTCGACGTGCTCGACCGGGGTGAACTCGGTGGAGACCGCGCCGCCCACACTCTGCGTCGGCGAGTCGGGGGTGCGGAGGTCGGCGAACTGCTCCTCCAGCTCCTCCAAGCGCCGCATCAGGCGGTCGTACTCCGCGTCGGAGATCGTCGGGGAGTCCTTGACGTAGTAGCGCCAGCGCGCCTCCTCGACCTGCTCCGCGATCTCCTGGTGCTCCTCGCGCGCCTCCGGCGGCGCAGCGACCGCGGTCACACCAGAGGACTCGGGCAGCTCGGGGGTCTCGGTCATGGCGCCTATCTTGCCCAATGGCACCGACAGGTTGCGGCGTGACCACGACACCCGTATCGGGCCACAGAGCAGTCCGCCGCTCTCCCGGCCGCGAATCCGTCCTGACCCCTTGAGAGGATCTCCGCATGCCCAGCCCCCACGTGCACCGGCTCGACCCGCCGGGGCGAACCTCCGGCCTGGTCCTGATGCTGCACGGAGGCCAGTCCAAGAGCCAAGAGCCGGTGGACCAGCGCAGCGCCTCCTGGCTGCGCTCGAGGTGGATGCAGCACCAGATCGTCGACCGCGTCCACGCCCAGGGCGTGGCCCTCTGGCTGCTGCGTTTCCAGCGCCGTGGCTGGAACGCCGGCGCGGGACCCGTTCCCTCCCCGGTCCCGGACGCGCAGTGGGCGCTCGAGGAGGCGCGGCGCGAGCTCGGCGAGCTGCCCGTCGTACTGCTGGGGCACTCGATGGGAGCACGCACCGCGGTGGCGGTGGCCGACCACCCGTCGGTGAGCGGGGTGGTGGCGCTCGCACCCTGGCTGCCGGCCGACGAGCCCGTGCGCCCGCTCACCGGCAAGCGGCTCGCGGCGGCGCACGGCCGGGCGGACAAGATCACCAGCTTCCGCGCGACCGAGACGTTCGTACGACGGGCGGGGTCGGTCGCCTCCGGTACGGAGCTGGTCGACATGGGCGCCGTCGGGCACTACATGTTCCGCCGAGTCGGGGCCTGGAACGACTTCGCGGTCACCCGCTCGCTGGCGTTGCTGAATTAGCCACGAGCCCCGCGCGCCGGACGGACGACCCGCGTCCGGGGTCAGCCCGGGTAGTCGACCGCCCCGTCGTCCGGGGCGTGGTCACGCGCCGACGTGGAGCTCGCCATGCTCTCGTAGCTTCCCCACTCCGAGGCCGCGGACCAGCGGAAGACGTCGGCTCCGCCGATCCGCTCGACGGAGAACCGGGTGACGAGCGTGTCGCCTTCGACGCTGACCCGGATGCCGGTGGAGGGACCGAAGGTCGCCTTCTCCTGGCGCCGGTCGAGGTGCCCGGTGCCCCAGCCGTCGTCGGCGAGGCTGGCCCACACCTCGTAGTCCACGATGCCGTTGTCGTCGACGTCGTAGAACGACGCGACGTTCATGCCCTTGCTGCCGGACTGGCGACTCGGGACAGCGGCTGCGAAGGTCGTGCGGACCTCGACCACGTCGCCACGGCGGCGCAGGCTGACCGCCACGATGTCAGCGGACGCCGGCGCCTGCTCGACGCCCCCGCCCACGTCGCCTGACGGGTCGCGGACGGTTACCGGCCGGGGTGCTGACTCGGACGCAGACACAGCCGGGGCGGCGTCGGTCGACCCACCGTCGCCGTTCCGCGGGCCACGCGTCTTCGGGCTCTCCCCAGGCTGCGGCGCGCGCGCCGCGTCGTGCCCGGAGACCCGAGCTCTCGCGCCGCCCTCGTCCCGCTGCTCTGCCGCCTTCTCCTCCGCCTCGTCGCGGCTCTGCGCGGGTCGGGAGTCGTAGGAGGGAGCCAGGTCGGACATGCCGGGGCCAGCGACCGGGTCGTCGGAGGATGCGGCGCTGCAACCGGTCGCGACGAGGGCCGACACGGCCAAGAGCGCCAGATGTCTAGCAACGCGAGAACTCATCGGTTCTGACCCTTGTGTCCGCAAAGAGTGGTAGGACAAACTACCGCCTGGTAACCCAAGGTGCCACCGGGGAGGGACTGCACCAGACCAGCAGCGTGGGGGTGACCACCGTCCTACTCCCCGAAAGGACTCCCATGCGAGTCAAGACCCTTGTAGTTCCCGCAGCGGTGACGCTGCTCGCGCTCGGTGGCCTCGGCGCCACCGCCGTCGCCGACCCGGGCCCCAACGGCCCGAACAACTTCGGCCTCTGCACCGCCTACTTCGCCGGCTCCGAGACCGGCCAGGAGCACAAGCGCAAGGCGCCGCCGTTCGTGGCTCTGGAGGAGGCGGCCGAGGCTTCCGACCAGACGGTCGAGGAGTGGTGCGCGGAGAACGGCCAGCAGCCCGGCAACCGCCAGGACGGCTGAGCTACAGCGTCTTCACCGGAGGGGAGTCCCGTCAGGGGCTCCCCTCTGCCGTGTGCCTGACCCCGCCCGGCGTCGCAGCGCCTGAACGTCAGCTGCCGTCGGCGACGAGGGCCTGCCAACCGGTGCCCTCGACGTGCTCGAAGATCAGGTTGGTCTCCGAGTGGGAGACCGCAGGATGGGTGGCCAGGTGGGTCAGCACGAAGTCGCGTAGGTCCTCTGCGGTCCTGGCGACCACATGGAGCAGGTAGTCGTCGGCACCCGCGGTGTGGAACATCGACAGCACCCCCGGCCAGGTGGGGGCTGCGGACCGGAAGCTGTCGACGGCTGCCCGGTTGTGCCGGCCGAGCCGCACCGCGATCAGGGCCTGTAGGGAGAGACCGAGCACCGAGAGGTCGATGTCCGCCCGGTAGCCACGGATGAGGCCGCTCGCCCGGAGGTTGCGGAGCCGGGTGGACACCGTCGACTCCGCGACCCCCACGGCCGTGGCGAGCGCCGCCCCGGACGCCCTTGCGTCGGAGGAGAGCGCGCGCAGCAGCGCCTGGTCGATCCGGTCGAGCACGGGTTTCTTCGCCATGCGGCCCCACTCCGGCGTCTCGATGAAGGTTCTGGCCCCTTCAGGCTACTTCGCCGAAGATACGTGCGCCCTTCTTGCCGCAACTCAGGGATGATGCTGACCTGACCCCATGCGCACCTACAACCGCCACCTCGAGACAGTCGCCGTCCACGCCGGTATGGAGGACCTCGCCGAGACCGGCTCGCACGTGCCGCCCATCGACCTGTCGACGACGAACCCGCTCCCGTCGGTGGAGGACGGTGGTGACGCCTACGAGGCCCTGGCCACGGGCCACACCCTCGCGCCGGGGCAGACGCCGGTCTACCAGCGGCTGTGGCAGCCGGGCGTCGCACGGTTCGAGGAGGGTCTCGGACAGCTCGAGGGCACCTCGCACGCCGTGGCGTTCGCGTCCGGGATGGCGGCGCTCAGCGCCTGTCTGATCGCGTCGGTCACCCGTGGGCGGCCGCACGTGGTGGCGCTTCGGCCGTTGTACGGCGGCTCGGACCACGTGCTCGCGACCGGACTCCTCGGCACGAGCGTGACCTGGTGCGAGAGCCAGGAGGCGGTCGCGGCGGCCGTCCGCCCCGAGACGGGCCTGGTCGTCGTCGAGACGCCCGCCAACCCGACCTGTGAGCTCGTCGACATCGAGGCGGTCGTGTCGGCGGCGGGAGAGGTGCCGGTCCTCGTGGACAACACCTTCGCCACACCGGTCCTCCAGCAGCCGGCGCTGCACGGAGCACGGCTGGTGCTGCACAGCGCCACCAAGTTCCTCGGCGGGCACGGAGACGTTGTCGGTGGGGTCGTGGCCTGCGATGAGGAGTGGGCCGCGGCACTGCGGCAGGTCCGCGCACTCACCGGCGGCATCCTCCACCCCTTCGGGGCCTACCTGCTGCACCGGGGACTGCGCACGCTGCCCGTGCGGGTCCGGGCCCAGGAGGCCACCGCGGCGGAGCTGGCGAAGCGGCTGGCCGCCCACGAGGCGGTCCGCGAGGTGCACTACCCGGGGAAGGGCCGCGACCCGCACGGCGTCCTCGGCCGCCAGATGCACGGGACGGGCTCGATCCTCGCGCTCGAGCTGGCCGGCGGGTACGCCGCGGCAGCGACGTTCGTGGAGAGCTGCGAGCTCGCGACCCACGCGGTGTCACTCGGCGGAGTCGACACGCTGGTGCAGCACCCGGCCTCCCTGACCCACCGCCCGGTCGCGCCCGAGGCACGCCCCGGCGCCGGCGTGGTCCGCATCTCCGTCGGTCTCGAGCACGTCGACGACCTGACGGTGGACCTCCTCCAGGCCCTCGACCAGAGCCTCAGCCTGCGCCGAGGTTCCGAGCCACTCGTGCACTGAGGTCGCAGGCACGCCGGGCCCACCCGAGAGTGGCACCTGCGAGCCCGCACGAGGGGGTCACCACCAGCTCCCCCGCCCCCTCCGGGTCGGCCGGATCGAAACCCAGCATGTCGAGCAGCCGCTGGACCCGCTCGGTCAGGCTTCGCTCGTCCGGCCACGTCGACGGGTCCGCGGAGGGCACGACCCCCAGCATGAGCGTGCGGTCGGTCTCCAGGACCTCCGCGAGGCCGTCGTACGACCCCGGGCCGAGGACGGAGAGGTCCACGGAGACGCCCTGGGCCCCGGCACCGGTCAACAGCGAGATCGGGACGTCCGGGGCGCAGCAGTGCACCATCGGTGTCGCACCGCTCTCCCGCACCGCGCTCATGACCCACTCGAGTGCCGGGGATGCCTCGGGGTCGTCCACGCTGCGGTGCCGGTGGAAGCCCGAGGCGGTCGGCACCTTGCCGGCCAGGACCGTCGGCAGCGCCGGCTCGTCCACCTGCACGACGAGGGTGGCACCCGGCACCCGCCTGCGGACGTCGGCGACGTGGTCACGTACCCCCTCGGCGAGCGCCTGGGCCAGCTCGCGGCGGGCGCCGTGGTCGGCGAGGACCCGGTCGCCCTTGGGGCGTTCGACCGTGGCGGCGAGGGTCCAGGGGCCGGCGATCTGCACCTTCAGGCGGCCGTCGTACCGCTGGGTCTGCTCCTCCAGGGCATCGAGGTCCTGGGCGAGCAGGGACCGGGCACGCCGCTGGTCGAGGCCGGGAGCGGAGCCGGTCAGCCGCCACCCGGCCGGCTGCAGGTCCGCGCCGAGCTCGGCGACGACGGCGAGCGCACGCCCGGTCATGTCGGCCGGAGCTCCCCGGCCAGGGAGCTCGGGCAGGTGAGGCAGGTCCGGGAGCTCGCCGAGCACGATTCGCAGCGCCTCGTCGAACGCGACGGCGTCCTCCCCCGGGAAGGAGCCCACGCCGCTGGCGGCGAGCCTCATGGGTGCGGCCTCATGCGTCGTTGTGCTGTCGGCGGGTCGCCGCGGTGATCGTGGCCGAGCCGACGACGCGGGTCCCCTCGTAGATCACCGCTGCCTGGCCCGGCGCGATGCCCTGGGCGGGCTCGTGCAGCTCGACGACCACCTCGTCACCGCCGTCCTGGGCCGATTCCGGCGAGACCCGTACCGTCGCACGGTGCTCGTCGCCGTGAGCACGCAGCTGCACCGTTCCCTCGAGCGGCTCGGCCGGGACCGTGCCGCACCAGCGTGGGCGGAAGGCCGTGATGTGGTCGACGGTGAGCTCCTCGCGCGGACCGACCGTGACGGTGCCGCTGACCGGCTCGATGTCGAGGACGTAGCGAGGGCGGCCGTCCGGGGCGGGTCGGCCGATCCGCAGGCCCTTGCGCTGGCCGATGGTGTAGCGGTAGGTCCCTTCGTGCGTGCCGAGCACCTCACCGGTCGCGTGGTCGCGGATGTCGCCGGACGCGACCGGGACCCGCTCCCCCAGCTTCTCCTGCAGCCAGCCGCCCGTGTCGCCGTCGGAGATGAAGCAGATGTCGTGGCTGTCGGGCTTCTTGGCCACCGAGAGCCCCCGACGCTCCGCCTCGGCCCGGACGTCCTCCTTGCGGGAGTCGCCGAGTGGGAAGAGCGAGGCCCTCAGCTGGTCCTGGGTGAGCACGCCGAGCACGTAGGACTGGTCCTTGCCCATGTCGACCGCGCGATGCATCTCGACCAGACCGTCCGTGCCCGTCTCGAGCCGGGCGTAGTGACCGGTCGCCACGGCGTCGAAGCCGAGGGCCAGCGCGCGTTCGAGGACGGCGGCGAACTTGATCTTCTCGTTGCACCGCAGGCAGGGGTTGGGGGTCCGTCCCTCGGCGTACTCGGTCATGAAGTCCTCGACCACGTCCTCGTGGAAGCGCTCGCTCATGTCCCAGACGTAGAAGGGGATCCCGATCACGTCGGCGGCCCGGCGTGCGTCGTTGGAGTCCTCGATCGTGCAGCAGCCACGAGCGCCCGTGCGGTACGACTTGGGGTTGCGGGAGAGCGCGAGGTGGATGCCGGTGACGTCGTGCCCCATCTCCGCGGCCCGGGCGGCGGCCACGGCGGAGTCGACGCCGCCGGACATAGCGGCGAGCACACGCACGGGATCAGCCCACCTTCGCCGTGGCGCTCGAGGCGAGGCCGAAGCCCGAGGCGATGCCGGCGGCGCGGGCCCGCTCCACGACCGGCGCGATGGCCTCGACGAGCCTGTCCACGTCGGCCTCGGTCGTGGTGTGGCCGAGCGAGAACCTGAGAGCGCTGCGTGCGGCGACCTCGTCGGCTCCCATCGCGAGCAGCACGTGTGAGGGCTGCGGGACCCCGGCGGAGCACGCCGAGCCGGTGGAGCACTCGATGCCCCGCGCGTCGAGCAGCATCAGCAGCGAGTCACCCTCGCAGCCGGGAAACCGGATGTGCGCGTTGCCGGGGAGCCGGTTGGTGAGGGAGCAGTCCTCGTCGCCGTTGAGGACCGCGTCGGGTACCACCTCGGAGACCCGGTCCAGCAGGGCGTCCCGCAG
>DASSMS010000111.1:0-5732 GCA_035688575.1 Nocardioidaceae bacterium | reverse complement strand
TGAGAGGGCCAGTGCCACCGTGCCGAGGATGAACACGACGCCGTTGATGAGCACGACGCGCCAGTACAACGGCAGGTTCGTAGCTGGTCTCACGTCCCCACCCTAGGAACAAAGATGGGTGGTGGCACGGATACTCCACCGCCGGCTGGTCGGAGAGGCTTGTACCTCAGGAGGTGAACGTGAGAAAGATGTCGGCAACGCGGTTCCTGTCATGAACCCGGCTGATCTCAACCTCGTCCTGCTGGTCGCCACGTGCGTCCTGCTCGCCGGGGTCGCTGCAGTCCGGATCTCGAGCCGTGCCGGTCTGCCCAGCCTGCTCCTCTACCTCCTCATCGGCCTGGTCATCGGCGAGGCCGGGCTCGGCATCAAGCTCGAGGACTTCGACCTCGTGCAGGTCGTCGGCACCCTAGCCCTGGCCGTGATCCTTGCCGAGGGCGGCTTCACCACCCGGTGGGAGGTGATCCGGCCCGTGGTCGGTCTGGCCGGAGCGCTCGCGACGGTCGGTGTGGCGATCAGCGTCACGGTCACCGCGGGTGCGGCGTACCTCATCCTCGACGTCGACCCGCGGACCGCGCTGCTCCTCGGCGCCGTAGTCTCCTCCACGGACGCGGCCGCGGTGTTCGCGGTCATGCGCACGCTCCCGATCCGGCGCAGGACGCGGGCGGCGCTCGAGGCGGAGTCAGGCTTCAACGACCCGCCGGTCATCATCCTGGTCACGCTGGTGACCTCTGACGCGTGGGAGGCCGCGAGTCCGCTGGGGGCAGCCGGGATGATGCTGCAGCTGCTGCTCGTGGGCGCCGTGGCGGGCCTCGTCATCGCAAGGCTTGGGCAGTGGGTCCTGTCGCGCAGTGCGCTGCCCTCAGCCGGTCTCTACCCGCTCGCGACCATGGCCATCGCGCTGCTCGCGTTCGCGGTCGGCGGAGTTGCAGGCGGGAGCCCCTTCCTCGCCGTCTACGTGGCGGGGCTCTGGCTCGGCAACGCCGACCTGCCGCACAAGCGGAACACGCTCGGTTTCGCCGAGGGCATGGCGTGGCTCGCCCAGATCGGTCTGTTCGTCATGCTGGGCCTCCTGGCGAGCCCGTCGCGGCTTCCCGCGGCGCTGCTGCCGGCACTCATCGTGGGCGGTGCGCTGCTGCTCGTGGCCCGGCCGCTCTCGGTGCTGCTGGTGGCGACGCCGTTCAAGCTTCCGCTCCAGGAGCAGGCGTTCCTCTCCTGGGCCGGTCTGCGGGGTGCGGTCCCGATCGTTCTGGCAACGATCCCGATCACCGCCGGGCTGCCCGCGGCTCACCAGATCTTCGACGTGGTCTTCCTCCTGGTGATCGTGTTCACGCTGGTCCAGGGGCCCACGTTGCCCTTCCTCGCCCGCCGGCTCGGTGTCACCGAGTCGATGCCCACCCACGAGGCCGCCATCGAGTCCGCACCTCTGGAGGAGGTGGACGCCTCGCTGCTGCAGATGACCGTGGGACAGGGCTCGCGCCTGGCCGGTGTCTACGTCTCCGAGCTCCGGCTGCCGCCCGGCTCCCTGGTCACCCTTGTGGTGCGCGAGGGCGGCTCGTTCGTGCCGGACCCGAACACCGCGTTTCGCACAGGCGACCATCTGCTGCTGGTCACGACCGACGCCAACCGCGCCACCACCGAACGACGACTGCGTGCGATCAGCAGGGCGGGGAGGCTCGCCACCTGGTACGGCGAGCGGGGGGACGCCGAACCCCGAGAACCGAGAGAGCCGTCGGGGTCGGTCCGGAGGGCGGCTCAGGCGAACGGGTCCGGACGGCCCCCGGGCAGGTTGGCAAGGAGGGCTCGGCCCTCGGCGGCGAACTTGTGCTCGACGAGCACCTCGTACCTGGTGGCGACCACCTGCTGGATCGAGGTGAAGTCACGCCGCCCTCGGGTCGCCGCGTAGCCGATCATCGCCCAGATGATGCCGAAGAGCGTGCCGAACAGCGCGGTGGACAGGATGATCGAGAAGGTCTCGCCGGTGCCGAAGAGCGAGAAGATCAGGCCCACGAACAGACCGAGCCACAGGCCGGACAGGGCGCCGCCGAGGGCCACCCGGCTGCTGGTGAGACGGCCTGTGACGCGCTCGACCTGCTTGAGGTCCGTGCCCACGATCAGGCAGTTCTCGACGGGGAAGCCCTCGTCAGACAGGTAGTCGACCGCCCTCTGCGCGTCCGCGTAGTCGTCGTACACGCCCAGCGACTGCGGGAACTGGAGGGTGAGTGCGGATCGGGACCCGGGCATGCCGGCCTGGTTGCTCATGCCTCCATTCTCTCTCCGTGAGTACGGCGGACAAGGGCTCGACAGTCGGACCGGGTCTCGACATTCCGGGCGGGCCCGACGTACCGTTCACGCCATGACGGGGACCCAGACGGAGCGGCCGACGAGCCGGCTCGGAACGGTCTCCGCCCTCGTGCGCGACGACCTGCCGATCATGTATCTCGACGTGGCGTTCGACATCGAGGCGATCCAGGCCGGGTGGCCCGAGTTCGAGTCGCGCTTCACCTCGATGCGGGGTCGCCGGATGATGGCGGTGGTCTTCCCGGAGCGAGCGGTCTACCGCCTCGCGACGCTGATGCGCGACGAGGACGACCCCGACGCGTTGGGGCTCAACATGGGGTTCCTCCCGGGTGGGGCCTACCTCCAGATGTCGCTCGAGGGTGACGTCCGCGAGGTGCACCGCAACATCGGGCCGGCGTTCGAGGAGCTGCGCGGGCTGGGGGAGTACGACGCGACCCGTCCCTGTGTCGAGATCTACCGGTCGCCGCGCGAGGTCGACTGCCTGCTGCCCGTCCTGGGGTGACCTGCGTCCCCTGAGGTCAGCTACTCCCCTCGGGGCGCGGCTGGACGACGATGCCTCCGAGCCTCGCCTCGTCGGCCCAGCAGCGGACCCCGTCGACGTAGACCACGTGGGTGATCGTGACCTCCTCGCAGAGCTCCTCGGTGTCGGCGTACCGTGCCGCGAAGCCTCCGGCGAGGCTGGTGTTCACCAGCAGGAGCCGTCGACCGTCCTCCGTGCTCGCGCGTGAGACACAGCCCCGGCACAGGTAGTCCGGGTAGCGAGGAACAGCGGGCTGCTCGATGCCGCAGACGGGGCAGGTGACGAGGTCGACGGCCACGGTCGGGCTCCTCAGCCGGCGTTCTTGCGTGCCGACCAGGCGCTCGCCACCATCTCCTCGAGCGAGAACCGCATCTTCCAGTCGAGGTCGCGGGCTGCGAGCTGACCGTCCGCGACGATGCGGGCGGGATCCCCGGGGCGGCGTGGCGCGATCTCCGGCTCGAAGTCGACGCCGGTGACCTTCGCCATCGCCTGCATGATCTCCCGCACCGAGCTGCCGGCCCCGCTGCCTAGGTTGTAGGCCGGCTCCAGCCGCTGGCCGGCCTCGAGCTTCTGGGCAGCCACGACGTGGGAGTGGGCGAGGTCGGCCACGTGGATGTAGTCGCGCACGCAGGTGCCGTCGGGTGTCGGGTAGTCGTCGCCGTTGATGCGCGGGGTGCGGCCTTGGACGAGCGCCTCGAACACGAGCGGGAAGAGGTTGTGCGGGCTGGTGTCGTAGATCGAGTCGTCGACCGAGCCCACCACGTTGAAGTACCGAAGAGAGGTGTGGCCGAGCCCGGCGGCGACCTCCTGGTCGGCGAGGAGCCACTCGCCGATGAGCTTCGACTGCCCGTAGGGCGACTCGGGCCCGAGCACGGTCGCCTCGGTGACGGTGTCGACGTCGGGCGTCCCGTAGACGGAGGCGCTGGAGGAGAAGACCATCTTGTCGACGCCCTCGTCCTGCATCGCCCGGAGCAGGCTGACCGTGCCGGTGACGTTCTGGTCGTAGGTGTGCAGCGGCCGCTCCACCGAGACCCCGGCGTACTTGAAGCCCGCCAGGTGCACGACGCCGGTCACCTCGTGCTCACGAAGGGTCCGCCGGAGCAGGTCGGTGTCGAGGATGGTGCCCTCGACCAGGGGGGTCTTGTCGGAGACGAACTCCGCGTGCCCGCTCGAGAGGTCGTCGAGGACGACCGCGTCGATGCCCTGCTCGGTGAACGCACGCGCCACGTGCGCCCCGATGTAGCCCGCTCCACCTGTCACCAGCCACGTCATCTGCCAGACCTGCTCTCTGCGTCGTTGTGCGGACTCCCGACCCTAATGGTCCGGTCACCGATTCTCCCCACACCCCAGGGTTCGACACCTCGGCGCCGGACCTCGTCGGCGCCCCTGCGCTACCATGGGCGCATGCGGAAGGACCTTCTCCTTGTCAGGCCGCG
Organism: Nocardioidaceae bacterium; assembly: GCA_035688575.1. GTDB lineage: Bacteria > Actinomycetota > Actinomycetes > Propionibacteriales > Nocardioidaceae > Nocardioides_C. The sequence continues at coordinate 1,478 of DASSMS010000111.1, read as the reverse complement.
CTGACAGGCACCACGACAGCGCGGCTACCCCTCATGCCTGAGGGGTTTTTTTGTGCCCGGGCCCACGGGGTGCGTCAGGCCCGGAGGAGAGTTCCGGCCCAGCCGCCGCGACAACGCGACAGGAAGACGACGAGACGATGACCGAGCAGGCAGAAGAGCGGGCGACCTACGACGTGGCCGCAGCGCAGGAGAAGTGGCGCAAGGTCTGGGAGGACCTGAACCCCTTCGAGGCGGCGGACGACGGCTCGCGGGAGCGCCGATACGCGCTGACGATGTTCCCCTACCCGAGCGGTGACCTGCACATGGGTCACGCCGAGGTGATGGCGATCCACGACGTGCTCGCGCGGTACTGGTGGCAGCGCGGCTACGACGTGATGAACCCGATCGGCTGGGACTCCTTCGGCCTGCCTGCCGAGAACGCAGCGATCAAGCGAGACGAGCACCCCGCGACGTACACCTACGCCAACATCGAGACCCAGGCGGAGTCCTTCCGTCGCTACGCCGTGAGCTTCGACTGGTCGCGTCGCCTGCACACGAGCGACCCGGAGTACTACCGCTGGACGCAGTGGCTGTTCCTGCGCTTCCGTGAGCGTGGTCTGGCCTACCGCAAGTTCTCGCCGGTGAACTGGTGTCCCAACGACCAGACCGTGCTGGCGAACGAGCAGGTCGTGCAGGGCATGTGCGAGCGCTGCGGCGCGGAGGTCACCAAGCGCGAGCTGTCGCAGTGGTACTTCAAGGTCACCGAGTACGCCCAGCGGCTGCTGGACGACATGGAGATGCTGAAGGACACCTGGCCCGAGCGGGTGCTGGCCATGCAGCGCAACTGGATCGGCCGGTCCGAGGGTGCTCACGTCGACTTCGAGATCGAGGCCGCGGGGGACGAGCCGGCGAGGTCGGTGACGGTCTTCACGACCCGGCCGGACACGCTCTACGGCGCGACCTTCTTCGTCGTGGCGGCGGACGCGAAGCTGGCCGAACAGATCTGCGCGCCCGAGCACCGGGAGGCCTACCAGGCCTACCTGGAGCAGGTCCGCAAGGAGTCCGACATCGAGCGGCTGTCCACCGAGCGCGAGAAGACCGGCGTCTTCCTGGGGCGTTACGCGGTGAACCCCGTCAACGGCGAGCGGATCCCGGTCTGGGCGGCGGACTACGTGCTGGCCGACTACGGCACCGGCGCGGTCATGGCCGTCCCCGCGCACGACCAGCGCGACCTGGACTTCGCCAAGGCCTTCGGCCTGCCCGTGCGCCGGGTCGTCGACACCGGCGAGGAGAACCCGGAGGAGACCTACGTCGCGACCGCCGGCGACGGCGTGTACGTGAACTCGGGTGACCTGGACGGGCTGAGCGACAAGGACTCGGGAATCTCCAGGATCGTCTCGCGGCTGGAGGCGGACGGTCGTGGCGCCGGGGCAGTCAACTTCCGCCTGCGCGACTGGCTGCTCTCACGTCAGCGGTTCTGGGGCTGCCCGATCCCGATC